>JAFGBV010000200.1 GCA_016932955.1 Anaerolineales bacterium
AATTTTCTCCCCGCTCGATCGGGATGGTAATGAGCCTGATCGTATCAGGGCGTTTGTTAGCTGGGACGAGGCGGATTATTGGTTTACCCGGAGGTGAGATATGTCTGCAGCATTCAGTATCCCGGACCGAAATCCGGATCAATACCAGGGATCAGGTCTTGAACGACAGTTAATTACAGAGTACCTGATCAGTAAAGGATATCGCGAATCAGACCTGCAGTATTTGCCGGAGGAGCAGAGAAAAGCCTTGATGAAAGATGCTTGCATTTATGTTGCCACGAAATTGGCTAATATCGAGGCGAAGTCGATATTTAGACGAAAAATCAAACCCCCTAAATATCGCTGACTATCCCCTTTCCCGGCTTGAATGAGATTCGTTGGCTGCTGGCATCTGATCTGCTCGAAGGCGTAGAACAGGTAGAGACATCAACTGCCATTGTGATTGGCAGTGGGTTGATTGGGCTTGAGGTGGCTGATCTGCAGATTGTGCGGGATGATCGATGCAATTGAGTGCGATGAGGAATGTTGGGCGCATAAGGAAGCCATTAGAATCTATGCGAGATTTGTCAATATAATGCAAATATATTGTTGACAAATTATAAAACCTATTATATAATCGCTGTATGTCAAAAATTGCACACCTCAAATTCAACGACCCTGCTCCCGACCTGGAGCTGGAAACCGCTGAGGGCGGAAAAATCCAACTTTCATCGCTGTGGGAAGGAAAGACGCTGTTGCTTGCCTTCACCCGTCACTTTGGCTGCCCGCAATGCAAAGAGATGCTTGACCAGTTGGTCATCTCCCGCGAAGAACTGGCAGAAAAAGGCCTGGCTCTGGCTGTTATCACCCAGGCCCCGTCAGACGCTGCGCGCGCCTTCTGCGACCAGTACGCGCCAGGCGTGCTTTGCCTGGCGGACCCGGAGCGCAAGGCATACGCGGCATACGGTTTAGGCCGTGGCGGGCTGACTCAAACAGTGTTCTCCACTAGAGTCTTGCGCTCGAATGCTCGCCTGCGCCGCAGCCGCGGCTGGAAAGCCGAGCTGCCCCCACCAGGGCAGGATGCCATGCTGATGTCAGGTACGTTTATCATCGGCTCGGATGGTCGTATACGCCTGCCCTACTATTACGACAACATTGCCGACCATCCACCCGTGGAGCTGCTACTGCGCGGGGTGATGGGAATGGATTGGCAAGTGCCGTTCGAATCACCCATCCAGCCAAAGGGCTAATCAAAAATATCATTTGCTGTGGCATAACCAGTGCCAAAGGAGATCTGTTTGTTATGAAGAAATGGTTACCTATTGTCTTGCTTGTTTCGATCTTGCTCACCGCCTGCCAGTCTGAAGAACCGCAAGGAGCTGACCCGAACATCGATGTGGTCAACCCATCCTTGATCGCCCAGGGTTATGTGGAGCCTGCCCAGTATATTGACCTGGCTTTCGCCCAGCCCGGGCGCGTGGCTGATGTTCTGGTGCAAGAGGGGGAGCTGGTCAGTGCGGGGCAGGTGGTGGCTCGGCTGGAGGGCCAGCCCGCTGCCCAGGTTGCTTTGGAGCGCGCCCGCCTGGAGACTCTGACAGCCACCCAGGCGCTCGATGCGCTCTCGCCAGAGCTGGCGATGGCGCAGGCTGCGATGGCTGTGGCGGAAGCTGAGAAAGCCATTGAAGATGCACGGGATATGCTCGAGAATGCTGGAGAAGAGGGTGCTCTGATGACGGAAGATCAGGCCCGCACCGCGCTGGAGCTGGCTGAAGTGCAATTGGATCTGGCAGAGCAGCGGCAGGCTGAGCTAGTAGAGGATCGGGATCCAGCCGTGGCTTTGGCTGCACAGCGCCTGGCTTCGGCGCAGGCCGCGGAAGCATCAGCCCAAGCTGCATTGGAAACTCTGGAACTCAAGACTCCACTTGCTGGCACAGTCACATCCCTGACACTCAAAATTGGCCAGTTCGTCCCTGTCGGGCAGATTGTGCTCAGCGTGGCAGATTTTTCAGCCTGGGTGATCAAGACCACTGATCTCACCGAGCTGGCTGTTACTCGACTCACTGTAGGGGAGGCTGCTGCTATCGAGCTGGATGCTCTTACGGGGCAAACCTTGTCTGGTGAAATCTCCGCCATTGCCCAGCGTTTTGAAGAGAAGCGCGGCGATATCACCTATACTGTCACGATCACCCTGAAGGAGCCTGTTGCGGACATGCGCTGGGGCATGACGGGGCAGGTAACCTTTGAAGAATGATGCTATGATGATCCCTCTGGCTGCTTTCTTGTCTTTCAAAGAGCTGTGGCGCAACCGGGTGCGCTTTCTCCTGGTCAGCCTGGTGATCGCTCTGATCACGATCCTGGTGCTTTTCATCGCCGGGCTGGGCGAGGGGCTGGGCACAGCCAACCGTGAGTACCTGGCAAACCTGGATGCCGAGCTGCTTGTTTTCCTGGATAAGTCAGATTACATCATCCCTGCCAGCCGCCTGGAGCGCTCCGTGGTGCGTACGATCCGGCGCGTGGATGGGGTTGCGGACGCCGGCCTGATTGCAACATCTTCCACGGCGATCATCTTGCAAGGTGATGAGGTGCTCAAAGTCTCCCTGCTTGGGGTGGAGCCAGGCCGCCCTGGAGCGCCGGGTGTGGTTCAAGGGCAGCCCTTGCTGACCGAACAAAGCCGTGAAGTGGTTATTGATCAGAATGTGATCGATCGCGCCGATATCCAGGTTGGGGATACCATCCTGGTCCGCTCAACGCAGGGTACCAAAGATCAGTTCTATGAGCTCAAGGTTGTCGGTATCACTGAGGGACAATCTTACACTTTCCAGCCCTCGATCTTCGTTTCCTACACCACCTGGGATCAGGTGCGCACAAAGTCGGACGCTGAATTGGGGCGTCCTAGCCAGACCGTGAACATCGTTGCTGTGCAGCTTGAAGACCCAGACCAGGCAGATCTGGTGAGCCAGCGCATGCTGGCTCAGGTGGGGGATATTATGATAGCAGATATCCCTACTGCGATCCAGAATGTGCCTGGCTATGCTGCGCAGCAAAGCACCATCCAGACCCAGGGTGTGTTCACCTTGCTGATCGGCATCCTGGTGATCGGTGGCTTCTTCCAGATCCAGATCCTGCAAAAGGTGCCACAGATTGGTGTGCTGAAGGCGATCGGGGCTTCCAATGCAGTCGTAGGCGCTTCGGCGGTGTTGCAGATCGTGATGGTCACTTTCCTCGGTGTGGCGATTGGGGGCGTGCTCACCTTTCTGCTCTCGCTGGGCTTTCCGCCGACAGTGCCGATCGTTTTTGATGGCACGGCGGCAGCGCTGGCGATTGTGGCATTATTGCTGATCGGACCGATTGGCGGGTTGGTATCGACGATCTACGCAGTCCGCATCGAGCCGCTCAAGGCCTTGCGCCTGTCATAAGAAGGGATTGATTGATGAACACTACACAACCGATAGCCTTAGAAGTACGACAGGTGTTAAAAACCTTTCAGGTCGAATCCGGCTCTGTCAACGCGGTCGATGATGTTTCTTTTACTGTGCGCCAAGGCGAATTTGTTGCCCTGGTGGGCCCCAGCGGTTCTGGCAAGACGACGATGCTCTCGATCCTGGCGGCGCTGCTCTCACCCACCGATGGTCAGGTTCTCGTTGATGGACAGGATCTGGCGCGCATGGATGAAGCTGAGCGTGTCCGCCTGCGCCGGGAGAAGATCGGTTTCACCTTCCAATCCAATAACCTGATCCCCTATCTCACCGCGCAAGAAAATGTCGAGTTCATGCTGCGCCTTAACCGCAAGCTGGATAAAGTCGGCCGCCTGCGCTCGGTAGAGCTGCTTTCACGCCTCGGCTTGGGCGAGCGCCTGGCAAACCTGCCCTCGCAGATGTCTGGCGGGCAGCAGCAGCGGGTGGCGATTGCGCGCGCCCTGATCCACAACCCGACACTGGTGCTGGCGGATGAGCCCACTGCCAGCCTGGATACCGAGCGCGCTTTTCAGGTGGTGCAGACCTTTGCTGCCCTGATCCATGAGAACAATCGCGCCGGCATCATGGTCACGCATGACTTGCGCATGTGCCAGCATGTTGACCGTGTTCTACAGATGCGCGATGGACGCCTGGTGCGGGAATTCACCGCGCGGGAAGAAATTATGGCTCTTGCCAGGGGGGAGTAAGTAATCCGTTTCAATTGGGGAGTGTTCACAATGCCAGAATCGATGGAGCACCTGATCCAATTATTGGCTGAATACCAGCAGAAACCCGCCCCATTTACGCCGGGAGAAGCGCTATTTTGGGATGACGAGCACATTTCCTCGCAGATGCTGGCCTTCCACCTGGATCCTAATATCGAAGCCGCCAGTCGGAATCCAGAAACGATCGACCGCACCGTCGAGTGGCTGATCACCACCCTCGATCTGCGTTCCGGGCAGGCTGTGATCGACCTGGGGTGCGGTCCTGGGCTGTATGCGTCACGCCTGGCGCGGCGTGGATTGCATGTGACCGGTGTGGATTATTCGCGCCGCTCAATTGCCCATGCGCAGAAATCTGCGCGAGAGGAAGGGCTGGATATTACCTATCGCTACGAGAACTACCTGGAGCTGGCTGATGAAGGGTTGTATGATGCGGCGCTGCTCATTTTCGGCGATTACTGCCCGCTCAGCCCTGCGCAGCGTTCGAAGCTGCTCAGAAATGTGCGCCGGGCACTCAAGCCCGGCGGGCGGTTTGTATTCGATGTTTCTACCCGCAAACACCGCCAGAAACACGGCAGCCGCAATCACTGGCAGGTGCTCCCCGGCGGGTTTTGGAAGCCCGGACCGCACCTGTTGTTGGACGAGGGATTCGACTACCCAGAAGAATCCATCTGGCTCGACCAGGCGCTGGTGATCGAGCCAGATGGCAAAGTGTCGGTCTATCGCATGTGGTTTCAGGATTACACGCCGCAAACGATCACAGCCGAAATGCAGGCCAATGGCTTTACCGTCGAGAGCTTGTGGGGAGACCTCACCGGCGCGCCGTACACCCCAGAAGGTGAGTGGATTGGCGTGGTGGCATCCTGAGTGGATATTCTCAATTTAGATGTATAGATGCTCGCGGTCTATCTCCTCGCGCAGCAGGCGCAGCTCCTCTGGGGTAGGCGGGGTAAGCTCAGGCACGCTTTCGGGAATAATGAGTTCGAAGCCGGTGTTGTCAATCACTTGCTGGACGCTCACGCCAGGGCAGAGGGCTTCTAATGTCATGCGGCAGGTATTCGCGCGGTCAAAACCCAGCAGTGCCAGGGTGCTGACGACATTCGATGGACCTGTTCCCCTCGGAAGCCCGGCAGCTTCGCGGGCGCCGGGGCCGGTGAGGTAGCCAGGGGTGGTGATGAAGTCGCATTTTGGTACAAAGCGGCGTTTATCGTGGCGCATGATGGCGATGGTCGTCCAGCACAGTGACCCCACATCATTGCCGCCGCCGCTTCCCGGCAAGCGCACCTTGGGGGGGAGGTAACCGCCGATGGCGGTGCTGTTCAGGTTGCCGTAGGGATCGATCTGTGCTCCACCGATGAAGCCATAATCGACAAAGCCGCGCTGGGCGGTCTCCATGGATTCGCATATGCCCAGGGCGGCGATGGCGCGGTGAAAGGTCTGCGACCCTCCGACCGCGATAGGCAGCTCGTCGATCTGCGCACCCACACCGCCAAACTCGAAGATGGTGATCAGGTTAGGGGTGTAGAGGCGTTGCGCCAGGGAGGCTGCCAGCATGGGGATGCCTGTGCCGACGAAGGCTGTGGTGCCGTCTTTCATGAGTCGGGCAGCGATGCAGATCATGAATTCTGTATCTGAGTAGGGGGGTATTTCTGCGTTCATCGGTGCTTCTCTGCTTTCTGGCGCAGGTTTGCCATTTGTTCCTCACCGAGCATCTCCAGGTAAGCCTGGTGGTCTGGGATATTGTAGATGTACTTCTCCAGGTAGGCGGCGGCACCCTCGGCAGTCTCTGATGCTGTGACCCACTCGCGGATCACTGGCTCATCGCGTCCATAGGAGTACACCATCTCGCCTGGGTGAGAGGCAAAAGGCGCATGCACTACTGCATCCACCAGGAAATAGGGGATGATGGTGCGGTCTGGCTGCTGGCGGATGACTTCTGTATCCACGATCTCTTCGGTGCTGATGATGACGCGCTTGGATGCGCGGGCGGTCTCGATGGCGAAACCGCTGATGCCATCGACCTGTGCATTGCCAAAACGATCTGTGCGGTGGACATGGATCAGCGCTGCATCCATCACCAGGGCAGGCACCAGGCCTACCTTGCCTCCCGTGAAGGGATCTTCAACAACTTTAGCCGCGCTGTAACGGAAGGTATCGGTGCCAAGCATGGTGCGGACTGGCAAAAAGGGTACCCCCATCGCAGCGGCTTTGAGGCGCCAGGTGAGCGCTGAGTTACTCCATTCGACCATGCGTTTGATGCGGCCACTCTGCACTTCGCGGCGCAGGGCATTGCTCACACCATACACCTCCAGGCCAATGTAGGTGATATCCAATGCTTCCACCAACCCGGCGGCCAGCCAGAGGTCTATATCCAGCACACCCTGTCCTGAAACGCGCAGGTTTTTCACCCCTTGCCGCACCACCTCGCGCACCAAGGACATGGGCGCCCGCACTGTGCCATAAAGCTCGGTGCCGATATAACAGCCATCGGTGACAAAGCGGCGGATAGCTTCTTGTTCATCCATTACCTTGTCTACCAACTGGCGTGTCTTTTGGGTGCGATTCCACTCGCGGAATCCCTCTATATCCGGTGGTTGGATCAGCTCGCCAATTCCTTGTTCGAGTACGTTCATTTTTCTTACTCCTCCAGGAGCCGACGCGCAATCACCAGTCGGTTGATCTCGCTGGTGCCTTCGCCAATGCTCATCATGCGCTGATCGCGGTAGATGCGTTCGACAGGATACTCGCGGCTATAGCCATAGCCGCCCAAGATTTGCAGCGCCTCGTAAGCCGTCTGCTCTGAGACCTGCGAAGCGAGCAGCTTAGCCATGGAGGCAATCTTGGTATAGGGCTCTCCCTGATCTTTTATCCAGGCAGCCCGGTAGGTCAGTGTGCGGGCAGCTTCGATCCCGGTGGCTGCATCTGCGAGCTTGAATTGGATAGCCTGGTGATCTGCCAGACGTTTGCCAAAGGTGAAACGCGTTTTTGCGTAGGAAAGCGCCTCGTCCAGGGCAGCCTGCGCCAGACCCACAGATAAGGCGGCGACGGCGACCCTGCCACTATCTAAGGTTGCCAGGGTGTAGTGCAAGCCCTGGCCTTCCTCTCCCAGCAGGTGGTCCAGCGGGACGCGCACATCATTGAACGATAGTACGTGCGCTGGAGAGCCACAGGTGCCCATTTTCTTTTCGTGTGCGGCGATGTGCAGCCCGGGGCTGTCTGCCTCCACCAGGATGAGGCTGAAACCGCGCGAACCTGCCTGGGGATTGGTTCTTACCAGTGTGACGAGCACCGGGGTCAGGCTTGCATTGGTAATCCATGCTTTGCTGCCGTTGAGCACCCAGGTGTCTCCATCTTTTACGGCGCTGGTTTTGGTTCCCATCAGGTCAGAACCGGCGTCTGGTTCAGTTAGAGCAATGCTGCCCAGGTATTTGCCACTGGTGAGGAGCGGCAGGAACTTCTCTTTCTGGGATTTGCTGCCCCAGGTCACAATTGGCATGCAGCATAATTCGTTGTGCGCTTCGATGCTCAATCCGGTGGATCCGCAGGCGCGGGCCAGCTCTTCCATGGCGATGGCTACGCTGATGCTGTCAAACGCTGCCCCTCCATATTCCTCCGGCACTTGCATCCCCACCAGGCCTAGCTCTGGCATCTTGGCGACGGCTTCCATGCGTAGCGTGCTGTTTTTGTCCACATCGGCTGCATACGGTTGCAACTCTCGTTTGCAGAAGCCTCGTACTGCCTGTTGAAATAGGCGTTGTTCGTCGTTTAATCTGAAATCCATCCAAGCACCTCCTGGAAAAAGGATACAGCGCGGCGATCTTGCCGCGCTGTTCTCAGTGTTATGCGTCAGCAGGCACAAAGTAAATATCGGTTGGCTTGAATTTGCTGTTGCGCAGGTACTGGGCTTTGACCTTCATCCCGATCCAATCCAGCGAGGCCTGGTTGGGGTCAACTCCCACCAGCCTGGTGAGGAAAAGGGTGTTGGCGCCTTCGAATTCGATCAATGCCAGGACAAATGGCGTTTGTGGGAGGAATTCTTCAGACCCGAAATGGCATACGGTGAAGGCATGCACCATTCCTTCGTCCGGCAGCCTGACCCAATCTGTTTCTGCGCCGGAGTACATATCGTGGCCGCGTGGGGTGGCGTAGGTATAGCCGCTTTGGGAGTCGCGGCGCCCCAGCAGCACGCGGTTTGCCAGACCGGCAAAGAACGGCGAATCTTGTCCATAAGAGTGGAGGTAGTCTATATGGTAGGGCTGTTTGATGACGATAGGCGCCATATCCTTCAGCTCTTCCAGCGCCTCTGCAGTCAGCCGCCTGGGGAAAGGTACGTTGAACAGGATCTGGCCATCATCGGTCTCTTCCATTTTACCTGGTAGTTTTTGTTCTTCAGACATGGTTTATTGCTCCTTCCCCAGTATGGAAACGGTGACGTAGGTACCGGTGCCGGCATGGCTGTGGATGGCGCCGCGGCGTGGATTAGCTAGCTGCAGGCGGCCGTCGTGGAAGTGCTTTTCGATCGTGCCCTGCAACTGCCAGAGGGCAAAGACGGCTTGCATCAATCCAGTTGCTCCCACCGGGTGACCGCAGGCGATCAGGCCGCCGGATGGGTTAACCGGGCAGATGGGTTGATCTGGAAGATCCAGTCCATAATCGATGCCCGACATGAAGGCTTTGCCGCTGGCAGCGAATGCACCGCCTTCTCCGTAGCGGCACAATCCCATATCCTCATAAGTCTGAATCTCAGAAGAGGTGTAAGCGTCATGCAGCTCAACGAAGTCGATCTCGTGCAGGGGGTCTTGGATGTTGGCGTTCTGATAAGCCTGGCGGCTTGCCATGCGCCCTGCGCGGAAGGAGTGCACGCCGGGGTAGCGGAAGCCATGCTCCCATAGTTTTTTGTAATATTGAACGGTTTCTGCGTTATCTACCTCACTGGGGAGGGCATTGTACTTCATGAAATCATCGTATTTTTGATGAGGGCGGTCAGACATGCGCATGGCATCTGTTCCGCACCCAATCCCCTCTACGATTACCCGAGGTAAGCGCTTGCCGTTGGCTTTTTCGAGTTTTGCAAGTCCTTCTTCTGAGCACAAGATGACCGCAGCGGCGCCGTCACTCATCACGCAGATATCCAGGCGGGTGAGCGGCCAGGCCACCATGGGGGCATCGCGCACGTCCTGGATCGTGTAGCGGTGGCGTTTTTGCGCATAGGGGTTGTAATAGGCGTTGATATGGTTCTTTACCGAAACATGCGCCAGTTGCTCGACCGTGGTTCCGAATTCCTTCATGTGGCGGGTGACCATCATGGCATAGTAGCCAGAATAGAAACCGCCGACGGGGTAATCGAAGCTCGCATCAGATGCCAGGGCAATGAACTCATTGCCTTTCCAGGTGTTTACATGGCTCATCGTCTCGAAGCCGTAAGCCACGCAAATATCCATGTGCCCGCTGGCGATGTTCTTCCATGCCTCCTGAAGGCATAATCCGCCGGTCGCGCCGCCGCCTTCGACACGGTGCGATGGTTTGGGGCACAGGCCGAGATAATCCTGTGCCATGATGCCGCTCATCAACTGGCGCTGGAAATGGTCGGAGAAATATGATGCTACCGAGCCATCTACCAGCTCTGTGAATTGCGGGAAGGTGAGGCCGAGATCAGCAATTGCATAATCATAGGCCTCTTTGACAATGGCTTGAAAGGTTTTGTCGGGGCGCGCTTTGGCAAACTTGGATACCCCACCAGATACCACGTACACTTTTCTCATAGAACTCTCCTTTTTGCGAACAGACCTGGATGAGAAGGGTTGGGCACGATGCACGTGTTTTCTGAGCGAGGGCGTGCAGAAGGTGAGGAAATATGTTAGGGTAGCAGTGTAATTTTAATGAACGGGTCTGGGATTCCCCACGTGCGCAGGCGCCGAACTCGCTCAACAGAATACTATGCTCATGCTATTATACACGTAATCTGGTGGGAGACAGGTCAATATGAGGAAAAGTCTGCAATGACGATTGTCTGCTCAAGGTGCGAACCAGGGGAGGCTTCGCTCTTGGAGAAGCTCGATTACGCGCACGATCACCCATACATCTGCAGCCACCAGGAGTAGCAAAAGGAGGAAGGAGATAAGGGTTTCGATCAGCACATTGCGCCAAGTGTAGGGGGTAGGGTGATCGATCCAGTGGTTCAGTGCGAGCACATCCAAAATGAGGCCGATGTAGATCGGTGGCAGGCAGCAGCATAAGCCCAGGCCTGCGGTAGGCGTGGCGATTTCGATAACGATGGGCAAGGTACCGAGCAGGGATAACACCAGCAACATTCCCCCGCGCAATAGATTGCCGGCGTACATCCAGCCAATCCCCGGCAGGAGAAAGATCCCGCCGATTGCTTCGGCAAGCAAAGCGGTGCGTCTTTCCATAGCAATGATTATACGGCGATCTGTTCATACCTGGGGAAAGGTGGGGTTCCCCTATTTATCTGGTTAGATGCCAGGGTCGGGATGATATGATATGTGTCCCTTTTTATGCGGGAGTTGCAGGGCTGGGCAGATGGTTGTATACTCAGCCTATGATGATCAGCGTGTTTACTGGTCAATTGCATTATAGATGGTAGATGATTATTCATCGCAGTGCAGTCTGAGGAAGTTGCGCAGGATGTTAAACAGGCGCTTCTCGTGAAACAAAGTTCTATCGTGTATAAACAGGATATTCTCTGAATACATGGAGTTAATTCGCTTATGAAAAAGGCTTTCGTGGTGCTGTTTTTATTTGCCCTAGGCTGCACAGCTTGCAAGGGCATTGGTGATGCGATACCGGCTGAGATGGATTATTATGGCCTGTACGCGTTTCACTGTGCGGCCAGTGAAAAGTATCCCCTGGAGACGGATGAGGAGGTTGAAACCCTGCAAGGTGAAGTGCATACTGGTCATTACTCGTCCAAGGCGCCCTTCTTGTATTGCCTGGTGATCGATGACAAGATCCTGTGGAACACCTATACCGATGACTGCCAGGATGTATTCGAGGTGCCGGGTAGCCTGCAGAGACTGGCCGTGCGAGGATACACGACTGGCGAGAAGGTAGCAACGGACGAGGGCGATCTGATCAAATTCCTTGTCATCGATTTGGTTGATTACCGTTATGTCTCGTGCAACATCTGCTGTAATAAGGAGAGTGCTTATTTCGCCGATCAGAAGCAGAGCTTTTGGTTCCAGCCGGGGTTGGAAAATCCCTTTCCCGATGAGCATCGCGATTTGATTGAGGGAGAATAGATTGAGGAAAGATGTGCTTTGCGCCGGTAATTTCTGCTCAAAAGGTGTGATAAAATCAGAATTGCAAAGATCGTCACTAAAACCAATTTGATCATCTATTGTTTGCCAAATTGCCAGGAGGATGTTATGTCACCAGTGTTTCAATTAAACATGAAAGCCGGCCCTAATCCGGGTCAGATCATTGCCCTGGACAAGCCATCTTTCACCATTGGCCGCGAAGCGGGCAATGATATTGTGATCAGCGATGCAGATGTTTCGCGTAAGCATGCCACCTTGACATTGCAGGGTGACACTTACCTGCTTGAAGATCTGGGTTCCACCAATGGCACGTTTGTGAATGGAGAACGGATCGCCGGCCCAACCATTCTAACTGTAGGCGATATGGTCAGCTTTGGGGATGCTGTAGAGCTTATTTATGAAGTGCTTGGCTTTGATTCGGCTGCCACTTTGTTGGCAGCTCCCCCGCCACCACCTGCCATCGAAGAGGTGCCGCCACCTGTCATCGAAGAAGTACCGCCTCCGGTTGAGATCCCTGCTCCCCCTGTGGTGGAAGAGGTTGTTGCCGAGGTGGAAGAGATTGTCGAAGCCCCTGCAGAACTCAAGTCTCTCCCCAAAGAGCCGGAATTTCCTAAAGCTGAGCCGCTTCCGGAGCCTTTGCCAGCAGAGATGCCGCCCGAGAAGCCAAAATCTAAGACCGGGGTGATCGTTGCGGTTGGCTGCGTGGTGCTCTTGTGCCTGTGCGTGATTGTGGTTGGGGTCGTGTATGCTGTAGGGAACAGCCAGGGCTGGTTCTAGGCCTGTTCACTCCGCAAAAATCTTATTCGGGGGGTGTCCAAAAAGAATAAACTAAAAGAAGAATATGCACACCGGCGGGGGTTGGGTGAAGCCCAGCCCCCGCCGGTGTGCATTAATTTCCTTCCTTCGGTTCTATTGGGACAGCCTCTGAACTTATAAATCCATTCTCGGTTTTGTGGAAATAGGATAAAATATGTGGGTATTTAGCGGAGGGAACCATGTCCCAAACTTTCAATTGTCCTAACTGTAATGCGCCGCTCGATGCCCCAAGCGCTGGCGTTTCGACCGTGCGTTGTCCATACTGCAATAGCTCGGTGATCGTGCCAGATGCCTTGCGCGATGACCATGCTGAGCCGGTTGTCTTTTCGCTGGATAGGTTGCCGGAGATGCAGGGATTGCTTCAGCAGCCAGAATTGGAACGGCTAAAAGAGATTGCCGATCTGATCCGCGCGCGCAACAAGATTGGGGCGATTAAGGTGTGGCGAGAGACTTTTAACACCGGTTTGAAAGAATCGAAAGAGGCAGTGGATGCCTTAGAACGTGGCGAGGTGGTGAGCTTGAGCGGGATGGCTTTTCTCAAGCCTGGAACCGTGTCCGTTGTGAAGACCAGCGCGACGCTTTCACCTGAAGTTGAGGAACGAGTGCTTGCATTGCTGCACACTGGCAATAAGATTGAGGCGGTGAAGGCGGTGCGCGAAGCGACTCAATGGGGTTTACAAGAGTCGAAAAATGCCGTGGATGCCCTGGAAGCGGCGCAGAACTCGCGGCGGTTTGCCCAATCAAGAGTGTATGTCGGCGCACCGGCGAGCATCCCCCTCTCGCCGGTGAATGCGAAGCAAGTGAGAACGGGTGCTGGCGTGACTGTTGGTGCAACCGGCTGTTTCGTGGTGGGCTTGGTTGTGTTCATCCTCGCCGTTACCCTCATCCCAATCTTTTTCGCCTTCACTTCAACCGGCGGTCCATTAGCTGACTGGTGGGCGCAGACCAATCCCTTCGCTGCCAACCCCATCGTACTCAAGTTCGGTGGGGAGGGCACTGGGCCGGGGTTATTTCAGGATGCCCGCCATATTGGCGTGGATAACCAGGGGCATATCTTTGTCGCCGAGTATGAGGGCGGCAAGGTACAGGTTTTTGACATGGAAGGCACTTATCTCACCCAGTGGACAGCCCAGGGAGAAGGGGACATTTACATGACGGGGTTTGCTGTTGACCGCAATAGTGTGGTCTACGTGGTCACCGGAGGCACCCTTTCCCTTTACGATGGCATGACGGGGAATTTGTTGAGCGTTGCCGAGCGCCCCGAGGGATGGTGGTATGAATCGGTGGTTGTGGGATTGGATGGTAAGGTGGTGGCGAATGATGCAGACAACATTGCTTTCCTGACCAGTAATGGCAGGGTGGAGCAAACTATTCCTGCTGCAATCAGCTCCGTCACTGGAGATTCGGAGCTGGATGCAAAAGTTGCCCGGGATGGCGTGGGAAACTTGTTTATCCTGGGAATTTTCAACGAAGCGGTGTTCCGCTACAGCCCCGAAGGGCGTTACCTGAGCAGTTTTGGCAGCGGCGGGGATGAAGAGGGGCAGTTTCGCGCCCCTTATATGATCATCGTCGATAACCAGAGCCGTGTCTATGTCAGCGACATAGATGGCATTGAGGTTTTCGAAGTGGATGGTCGCTATGTGGAAACGAGGCCGTCCAATGGTTTCGTTTATGGGATGACATTTGATGATCAGGGGCAGTTATACACCGTTACCTATGGTGGTCAGGTCACGGTGTTTGGGACGAAGAAATAAGGAAGATCGACATGACACTTGCCAAGCCGCGTGAAATTGTGTATTCTATAGCTGCAGAGCATCTCTGCAATGCCACACAGGCCTGGCCTCCCGAAAATTGAGCGCAGCGATCTGATTGCAGTGCAAAAACCAGCCGCCCTCGTTGCCAGGCATCGGGAGGGCGGTTTTTCATATGGAGGGGATAAGATGAAAGTGCAACACCTACTCGCCATCATGCTGGTTTTAAGCCTGATATTGGGGGTGGTTTTATTTCCCAATAAGTTTAGCATAGCACAAGAGGGTGGAAGAGACTGGGTTAACTACACCATGGATCGAGATGCTGAGGTGATCGCGCCGCAGGGCAATACCTTGTGGGTTGGCACCTGGGGCGGCGTGCTGCGCTGGGATCTCACTACGGGGAACTATGCAAAATTCACCACCGCCGAAGGCCTTTCCAACAACATGGTACATGATATCGCTATCGATGGGCAGGGGCGCGTGTGGGTCGGCACCGACCAGGGGCTGAGTGTCTTTGAAAATGGCAGTTGGGTGAGTTATGACAAGACCAACAGCGGGATCCCAGGCGAGACTGTGACAATCATCCTTGTAGGAGCAGATGATCGCATCTGGCTGCACAGCCGTGAGATCAATGGCAGTCTTGGGGTGGGCGTGACCGTGTTCAACGGCGCGACCTGGACTACCTACAACGAGAGCAACTCTAGCATCGCTGACGATGATATCCGCTCAATGGCTGTGGATCAAAATGGGCACCTGTGGTTCGGCACCTGGGATGGCGATGTGAGCGAGTTCGACGGCACGAATTGGACGACTTACCCCGATATCAATTATAACAGCAATGAGATTTTCGCCATTACGGTCGATTCTCTGAACCGCAAATGGTTTGTCAGCTATAACTACCTGGTGCAGCGTTATGATGGCATCAGTTGGGAGAGTTACCTGCCTGAGAACGGCTGCAATGACCTGGTGAGCGATGTCATCGCAGGGGAAGATGGGTTGGTATGGTTTGCCACCCTGTCGGGCGTGTGCTCGTTTGACGGCACTACCTGGACGCGCTACCACACCGACAATTCAGGCCTGGTGAGCAATTCGATCGCCAGCATGGCCTCACAAGGGAGCAAATTATGGGTCGGGTACAGTCTACTGGCTGATGGGATCACCCAGTTCGATGGCAGCCAGTGGAACCAATACCTCACAATGACTGGTTTGCCCGAGAATATCTACGAAGAGGGGTTACGGGTAGATGACCAGACCTGGTTTGGCGCTTCTCCAGGAGTGGTTGTTTTCGATGGTGCGTCCTGGACTGCCTACGATAATACGAACTCGGAACTGGTGGGCGCGTGCGTGAATGAGATCACTGCTCAGGAGAATGGGCATCTCTGGTTTGCCGGGGGCAATTGTGGCGGTGGGATCGTGGAGTTCGACGGGGTGAATTGGATCCAGCATTATGAAGTGGGTGTCTTCCCAGATCCGTTCGTGTACGCCATTGCTGCGGCGCCGGATGGGCGCATCTGGGCGGGCAGCCGCGATGGGCTGAGTGTGTATAACGATATTACCTGGACGAATTATTTACCCGGTACACAGATTTCCGCAATTGCCATTGACGGTCTCGGAAATATCTGGGCAAACTGTCTCACTCGATTCGACGGTACAAATTGGAATACCTATGCCACGGTTGAGGCAGCTATTGAAGCCAACTACCTTGCCATTAAGGATACCTTCTTCGAAAATGAGGGCTGCTGGCTAGCGGATAATGCCGGTCGCGTATGGGTCACCAAGGGGCAGGCAGGCGTCAGCAGTTACAACGGAAGCACCTGGACGGCCTACAGCCTTACTACGATGGGACACACGTTACCCTTTGGCTGGTATGCGCGGCTGGCAGGCGAGGACGCAGATGGGAATATCTGGGTCATCCTGATGGATAACAACCTCACCCACGGCAGGCTCAGCCGCTTCAACGGTACAACCTGGACTGCTTTCACCCATGCCGATGGCATCATCGAACCGCCTGGCGCTATGACGGTAGATCACCTGAACCGGGTGTGGTTTGCTGGCTTCCGCGGATTTAGCATATTTTATGACTCGATGCAACCAACGGGCACACTGGTAAGCCCGTTGGAAGGCGGGGAGCTCACCTCGAGCGACACCTCAACGCATGTGGTTTTCCCGGCTGGCTCTTTTGCCACGGATGTGCTCGTCACCCTGACCCCTACACAGACAGTTAATGCTGAAAGCCTTGTCGGTATCGGGCACGCGTTTGAGCTTTCGGCGGTGATCAGCGGGACGACCACGCCGGTCAGCGAAACCTTGATCCCTTACACGCTGACGGTACGTTATACCGGCGATGAGGTCTGGGGCATCAACGAGAGCGGGCTGGCAATCTATCGCTGGGATGGCGGCGAGTGGGTGATGGAGCCGAACAGTAGCCTGGACCGAGCAGCCAACCTGGTTGCCGCCCAACCGGCGCATCTGGGGTTATTTGCCGTGCTGGGCGAATCGGTTGAAGCGTTACGCTGGTTCCTGCCGTTTGTCATCGTCAAACCATAGAACGAAAGAGACCTGCGCCTTTGGGTGATTACATCCGCCCTCCCGACGATGTGTACTGGCATTTCCGGCGCCTGGCTTTGAGCAGGCAGGTTGGCGCCGAGTGCACCAGCCATGAAGATGGCTGCCTTTACCGCGTCAGGGCAGACTGGGTGATCTGCCGGGTGACCGATGGCGTGGAAGAAGCGACGATCGACAGCCTGCCCTACAAACCCCTTCCCGCGGCGCGGGTGATGACCGGCGGGGGATGGGGATTTCGCATGCCCATCGCTACTTTCTACCAGCAGATCATCGCGCCTTCGGGGAGAAAGCGGGAATAGCCAGCCTTGATAAGGAAGATTCCAGGTGGCAATTATGGCTTGTGCTCCTTTCTAGAAGAATAAAGGAGAGATTTTATGAATTCCCGATGTTTGACTTCTCGCAAGTGGTTTTATCCATTGATTTTCTTCTTACTGATCGCGCTTTCGATGTGGCCACCTTATACCCAAATACCCTATGACCCACGGAATACACAGCAAGTGATTATTGAAATACTTCAAGTCTCCATTTTACCCTATGCCTCTTGGGGTTGGGTCTTACACCTGGGGACTTTAGCAGTGATTGTGTTGGCAATTTGGCGACCGAGAATTGGCGGACGCGTGATGGCAGTATACTTTGGGTTCAATTATCTACTTATTGCTGCGCTGCAAACTAGCGCAACGACAACCCACTATGGCTTTGCCGTGCAAACTGGGGCGCTTATCGTTTCTGGGCTGCTGGGATTGGTTTGGTTGTGGGTGGGTTGGAAAGACGGGCTGCAAATCTCTTTCAAAGAAGTACCTGTTTGGCGCTGGTTCCTTCTCCCACTTCCCTTACTGGTTTTCTGGTCTCCGATTGGAATGCAAGGCAGCCGGTTGATTTTCAACTTTGATCCATTATTATTGCTAACCTCCCCAGATTATGGATTGACCTATTGTTTCATGACGCCTGTTCTCCTGTTTCTGCTCATCTTAAGTTACCCCAGGGTTGATGGATTTGCCTTTCGGGTGACGGCTTTCAACGCCTTGCTCTACGGATTGTTCAACCTGAGCCATTGGTTCAATCCTGACCGGATTATCATGGGCGTGATGCATCTGCCGCTGTTATTGCTTTCACTGCTGGCGCTGTTTATGCTGCGCTTCTCTAATAGATTTAGTAATCATTCATAAACCCAGGAGGTCGAATGTTTGATCAGATTGTCGTTCGCGGCGCGCGGCTGCATAACCTGAAGAACATCACCGTGGCGATCCCCAAGAACCAGTTTGTGGTTCTGACGGGCCTTTCTGGTTCGGGAAAATCCACGCTTGGCTTTGACATCCTGTATAAAGAGGGCCAGCGGCAATACTTGGAATCGCTGGGGCTGGTTTCGTACGGCCTGGCCAGGCCGCCGGTGGATGCGATCAGCGGGCTTTCACCCTCGATCAGCATCGACCAACATCTCACCAACCACAGCCCGCGCTCCACGGTGGGCACTGCCACAGATGTCTATACCTACCTGCGCGTGTTGTTTGCCCGCCTCGGTCACCGCCCCTGCCCTGCCTGCAGAAAAGATGTTTCGTCCTCCTTCGATGCGCCTGGCGAATGGGAGGAAGAATCCAGCGCCGACGATGATGCCTCTGCTCCCGAGGGCACATTCCCCTGCCCGTACTGCGGGGCGCCGATCGCAGAGATGGGCATGGCGCATTTCTCGTTCAACAAGCCCGATGGCGCTTGCCCCACCTGCACCGGGCTGGGTACGGTGCACCAGGCGAACCTCAAGCGCCTGGTTGATGAGCAAAAGAGCATCCCGCAGGGCGCGGTTCTGGCATGGGATGCCTTTTTCACCGACTATAACTGCAACACATTAAAGGCTGCCGCTGATTACTACGGATTTGACCTCGATATCAACCTGCCGGTCAAAGAATTTACCCCCGTGCAGCGCGACCTATTGTTCTTCGGTGTGGGCAGCCCTGCTTTTCGCCGCCATTTCCCCAGCATTGAGCCGCCAGCCACTGTCAGAAAAGGACACTTCGAGGGCATCGCTACCAGCCTGCTGCGCCGCTACGCTGAGCATATCCAGGATGCGGATTATCGCGCCAAAATGAGCGAATTCCTTATCACCCAAACTTGCCCTGACTGCGCCGGCACGCGCTTGCGACCTGAAAGCCGCCTCGTGACCGTCAACGGGCAGACGATCATCGCTCTCTCCCGCCTGCCGCTCACCGATCTTGGCGCCTGGTTGGGCGGGCTGCCTGGTATTTTCAGCCGCCAAGAAATGCTCATCGCCGCACCCATCCTGGAAGATCTCAAGGAGCGGATCAAACGCCTGGTGGAAGTTGGCGCCGGTTATCTCAGCCTGGAACGCACTTCGCCAAGCCTCTCAGCCGGCGAGGCGCGGCGGCTGCGCCTGGCTTCTCTGCTTGGCTCAGGGCTGAGCGGCGTTCTGTACGTTTTTGATGAGCCAACCATCGGGCTGCACCATCGCGACACCCACCGCCTGATCGATGTCTTGCGCCGCTTGCGCGACCTGGGCAATACGGTTCTGGTCATCGAGCACGACCTCGAGATGATCGCCGCTGCGGATTACGTGATCGATTTTGGCCCGGGCGCTGGGAAGCACGGTGGGCAGGTGGTTGCCGCCGGCACGCCCGCAGAGGTTGCTGCTCAGCCCACATCGCTCACTGGCGATTACCTGGCAGGGCGCGCCTCTCTGCTCGTTCCGCCGCATCGCCGGGCCTGCAACGGGAAAGCCATCACCATCCATGGCGCCCGTGAGCACAACCTGCAGGATATCACCGTCCGCCTGCCGTTGGGCTTGCTTCTCGCAGTGACCGGCGTATCGGGCTCGGGCAAATCATCGCTGGTCTTTGATATCCTCGACCGCGCCATGCGCCAGCGCCTCTACGGCGCGGGCGAAACCCCCGGCGAGCACACAGCTATCGAGGGCGGCGAATATATCGATAAGCTCATCACCATCGACCAGGAGCACATTGGACGAATCCCGCGCTCGAACGCGGCCACCTATACGGATACCTTCACCCCCATCCGCCAGGCATTTGCCGCCATACCTGAGGCCCGCCAGCGTGGATTCTCTGCCCGCTATTTCTCGTTCAATGTCCCTGGGGGTCGCTGTGAGCGCTGTGAGGGTGCCGGCGTGCTCACCGTCAAGATGCACTTCCTGCCAGATGTGGAAGTGCGTTGCCCGGCCTGCCATGGGCGTCGCTTTACCCGCGAGACGCTTGCGGTGCGGTATTGCGAGCATGATATCTCCCAGGTGCTCGACCTCACCGTCGAAGAAGCCCTGGCATTGTTCAAAGATGTGCCTGCAGCCCGTTCCCGCCTGCAGGTGCTGTCCGATGTTGGTCTGGGCTACCTCCAGCTTGGGCAGCCTGCCACCACCCTCTCCGGTGGCGAAGCCCAGCGCGTCAAGCTCGCCAAGGAGCTGGGGCGTCGCATCACCGGGCGCACCCTGTACTTGCTCGACGAGCCGACCACCGGCCTGCACTTGGCGGATACCGCCCGCCTGCTGGGGGTGCTGCAGCGCCTGGTGGATGCAGGCAACACCGTGATCGTGGTGGAACATAATCTTGAGTTCGTCAAAGCAGCCGATTGGATCATCGACCTGGGGCCGGAGGGTGGGGCGGCAGGGGGAAAGCTGATCGCCGAAGGCACGCCTGAACAGGTGGCGCAGATTCCTGGCTCGTACACGGGACAAGGCTTGAGGAACATTTTGTAGCGCGAGGTACTCCAGTCGATAAAGAGATTATTGTCTGAAGTTAGGTAATGGGGCAGGGTGTACGGCAGGGCTGAACGCTCTGCCGTAATTTCATTATGGTTGAGTTGCTTGACTCTGAATCGAATGTGTGCTATTATATAAACAGGTTTGTAATATAAACTAGTCTATAAAAAGGAATTCCTATGAAAGACGATCTGGATAAAGCCCAACAACGCGCCCGGCAGTACTGGCATGTGGATGGATTGCTGGAATGCGCTTTTTGTGTGTTGTGCCTGCTGCTGGGGATCTATTTTTACGCCCAGGCTACCTTGCCGCCCGAATCGCTGGCTTACAAAATCTTGAACGTAAGCTTAATCATCGTGATTATCGGCGGATCTTTTTTAGTGAACCGGGTGCTCGTTATAGCGAAAGAGCGCATTACCTACCCTCGCACGGGTTATGTGGCCTATCGCCAGGCGAGCGGAGCAAGGCGCTGGGTGCGGGTCATCGTTGCAGCGGGGGTGTCAATGCTGATTGCTACGCTGATTACGCAACTTATTATCCGCGGTAATATTGATCTTGCCTGGATGCCGGTTATCACCGGCGCGGTTTTCGGCTTTGTAATGCTCCTCGTTGCTTTCCGCGCAAACCTGATCCGCTTCTACACTTTGAGCCTTATCTCAGTCTTGATTGGCTGCGGATTCTTGATTGTGCGGATCGATAACATCCTCGGGCTGGCAATCTATTACATCCTGTTCGGCCTGGCGATCGGTTTATCGGGCGGGCTGACGCTGTGGAGCTACCTGCGCCAAGCGCCGCCTCCTGCGGAGGAGTCTGATGAGCGCTAAGATTCGCTCGCTGACCGAGATCGACCGCCTGATCCACGAGCCATCCCGGGCAGTGATTGTTGCCATCTTGTACGCCGTGGACAGTGCTGACTTCCTGTACCTTCAGCGGGAGACGGGGTTGACCAAGGGCAACCTCTCTGTGCACCTGACAAGACTCGAAGAAGCCGGTTATGTTGGGATCGAGAAAACCTACCGGGGCAAGATTCCCCTCACACTCTGTTCCCTGACTGATAAGGGGCGCAAGGCATTTGAGGATTACCGGAAAAAGATGAAGCAATTCATCGAGATTGTTTGATCACAAAGATCATTTGGCTTGATGGAAGAAATGGGTATACGATGAACCAATCAGCTATAGTCACCAGGAATTTGACGCGGGATTTCAAGACGGTCTGCGCAGTAGATGATCTGACCATTGAGGTGCCTGCTGGAACAGTGTTTGGGTTTCTCGGGCCGAATGGGGCAGGAAAGACCACCACAATCCGTTTGCTGCTGGGCTTGCTGGAGCCCACCAGCGGGAAAGCGGAGGTATTAGGATACGACACCCGTACGCGTGCGGAACACATCCGCCAGCACTGCGGATCGCTGCTGGAGCACCACGGACTGTATGAGCGCTTGAGCGCCGAGGATAATCTGGAATTCTATGGGCGAGCTTGGCGCATCCCTGTGTCCGAGCGAAAAGCCCGCATGCAGGAGCTGCTGACCCACCTGGGACTATGGGAACGCCGCAAGGAGCTGACTGGAACCTGGAGCCGCGGTATGAAGCAGAAACTGGCCGTCGCTCGTGCCTTGCTGCACCGCCCCAGCCTGGTATTCATGGATGAACCCACTGCCGGCCTGGACCCCATCGCTGCGGCTGCGTTGAGGGATGACCTAGCCTCCCTGGCTGACCGCGAAGGCGTGACCGTTTTCCTGACCACGCACAACCTTGCCGAGGCTGAAAAGCTCTGCCAGCGGGTGGGTGTGATTCGCCAGGGCAGGTTGCTGGCGATGGGCAGCCCCGATGAATTGCGCCGCAGTGCATCGCCGCGCCTCGAGATTACCGGGCGTAGCATCACCGATCAGGCAATCGCCTTGCTTCAAGCCTGCCCTGAGGTTGCCACAGTAACCCGGCAAAATTCTCACCTTTTGATTGAGCTTCGCCAGGATGCAGACACTGCCCCACTGGTCAGCCTCCTGGTCGGCGCTGGCGCGGAAATCGAGGAAGTCCGCCGGGGTAGAGCCAACCTGGAAGAGGTGTTTCTCACCATGATGGAGGAAGAAAAATGATCGCCGATATTTTGACGGTGATGTGGAAGGAAATCAAAGAAATGCCCTATCTGCGCGGAGGTTTGCGCGGGGGCAAGCTCGGTTTGTTGATCTTTGTGGGGGTTTTGGGCATTTTTATGCCAGTGCAAAGTGGCGCCGAATTCGTCAGTTCCCCGGTCACACTATTGTATTGGGCTTGGGTGCCTTTCTTACTGGTGAGCAGCGTGATCGCCGACTCATTTGCTGGAGAACGAGAACGGCATACGCTGGAAACCCTACTTGCCGGCCGCCTTTCAGACCGGGCAATCTTGTTTGGGAAGATAGCCGCCGCGATTTTCTATGGGTGGGGGTTGACATTGGGTTGCATCGTGATCGGTTTGGTTACGGTGAATGTCGCGCATGGGAAAGGACATCTGCTGCTCTACCCGCCTGTAATTGCGATTGGCATCGTTGTCTTACCTTTCCTGCTGGCCTGGATGGCATCTGGGATGGGGGTTCTGGTCTCACTGCGGGCGTCCACCGTCCGGCAGGCGCAGCAGGCATTCAGCATTGGTTTTCTGGCGCTGTTCTTACCCCTATTCCTGATCCCCGTTCTGCCCGAAGATTTGAAGATGCGCATGGCGCAGGCGGTCATGACCGCGGACATCGATGTGAATGCGATTCTGAAGGTGGCCATTGCCGTGATCTTGCTGCTGGACTGTGCCCTGGTGGCTGCGGCGATGGCCAGGTTCCGAAGGGCGCGCTTGATCCTGGATTAGACGCCTATCGTGCTTGTTTATCGAGGGGTGATGCAGGAGAGTAAATTGGCGCAGGAATACTCCCGAAAGATGGGTTTTATGAGGTCTGCTGCTTTATTCTCACGCAGATAGAACGCCTGAAGGAAAAAGGAGGCATTGCGCCTTCGTCCGAAAGGTAATGACAACCGCGCCTGTCAATGGGCAAGCAGATCACTTAATGAATGCGCTCCATACAATTGCATCCAAGATCACCGTCTGGATACAAAAGAACACGCTTCCAATCACGGCCAGCCGGTAAGCCCACGCGGGTCGAGCCGGCATCACCTTCATCAACATAAAGAACAAGCCCAGTGAGGCTGCGCCGACCACACCCAGCGCAATTCTCGCCGTCCATAGGATTGCCTGGCTGGATTGATCAACCGCTAAGAATGTGAGCGGCAGCCAAAGCGCAGACGGGATCAGGATGGCCGTGTAAAGGCCATTAAACAAGCCATACCCGAAGCGGCTGGTCGCCTGTGTCTTAGTCGAATCCAGCCGAAAAAGGATGAAGTAAGTAAAAAGGAAATAGCCCGCGGCTGCGAGAAACATATTAACTGTATAAAGCGGCCGAATTTTCTCAGGCACGCCGCCCCAAAGGATTTGACCGGCATCAGCACGGGATTGGAAGCCCCAAATATAGCTACCGAGTACAGCCACACCCCCAATGAGGATGATGGCAATGAGCCACCGCTTGTTCGCGTCCATCATTTCTTACACAGTCTTGGCGCGATTGCCAAACCAGAAGCGCTTCCAATCCCCGCCGCTGGTCTGTAAGGCAATGAAGGTATACAGCGCGCCGGTCCAGAAGCCCAGAACCATCATCAGGACTGCCCAAATCACCGACGGAATTAATGACTTTTCACGGAACACGATCCAGCACGAGAACAGCGCAAAACCAACGTACAGGTCTACCAACGAGACAATTCCCCAGGGCATGGACAACAGCTTGGCCCCCTCGGCAGAAAAATTCCCGATTGTAAATCCGTAGATCAAGACCCCTGTCATAGCCAGCAGGCCAGCCAAAGCGATGATCTTAGCAATTTTCATGGCAATTTCCTTTCTTCATGGCTTCGATGCCGCGACGACGGCAAATCCCACTGCATTTGGACCGATGTGCGCCCCGATCACCGGGGTAATATCTTCGATCGGGATATCGCCTTGCGGGAGTAAACCAGCCGCCAGAGCACGCAATGCAGCAATTCGTTCGGGCAGTGCATGTGTATGAACGATGGCAACGCGCTCCAGCGCGCCGACGGCTGCCAGCATCTCCACCACACGCTTCATCGCCCGCTCTCTTGTGCGCACGCGCTCTGAGCCAGGTTGGCCTTTGTGCATGGTCAAGATGGGCTTGATCTGTAACAGCGAGGCCAGGCTGGCCACATATTTATTCATCCGTCCGCTGCGTTTCAAGTATTCAAGGGTGTCCAGGGCAGCAAATACATGACTGCGTTGGGTCTGTTTGTCAAGGGCAGCCAAAATCTCAGCCATCGAGCTGCCAGCAGCCGCCATTTTGGCGGCGTTCTCTACCAGAAAACCCGTACCCAGGCTCAATTGCTGCGAATCGAGCACCGTAACCGGCACAGCAGTGGTTTCCTGTGCAGCAGCGCGCGCCACATCAACCGTACCACTCAAAGCCACCGAGATGTGGATGGACAAAACCTCGCTGGCACCTTCGTCGGCCAGCGCCTGATAGATAGCATGGAATTTCTGCAGCGACGGCACGGCAGTGGTGGGGTGGGTTGAGAAAGTAGGCAGCCGCGTATAAAACTCGTCGCGTTTCATGTCAACACCATCCAAAAAGCCCTGGTTACCCACGTTGATATAGAGTGGGATCACAGAGATGCCGTAACGGGCAATGACCTCGGCAGGCAAATCGCAGGTACTATCGGTCACAACTCGCACAGTCATAATGAACCTCCCCTGAATATAGAATCAAATTTTCATTCGTCGACGGTGAGCCTGTGGCTTATCATCGACTCCTGATTACAACACCAAAATCACGCCCAGCACAATTTCAACGCCCAGGCTGATAAGATTGGAACGTTCATACGATTTGTCGAACACAATCGAAAATGCGCGCACCGCGGCAATCGCCAGATAGCTAATACCGAGCATTTGGTACGCCAGATCGCCCAGGAACAAGGGAACGACACCCAGGGCAATGAACAAACCACCTAAAATAGAGCGGATCTCCGAGATACCGCGCGGACCATCGGCCTTCAAGCCAGTGAAACCGTGGACGGCGGTGGGTTTCACCAAAGCCAACAAGCCGGTAGCAGCAGTTGCCAGGGCAGCGAAAATCTTGAGTAGCATAAGAATATTCATAATTCTCCTGTGTTCAATTGATCCAATAAAGCCAGGATCTCAGAGTTTTCTGGGATGTCGGACATCGAGTGGCCGTAATGCACATAACGAGCCACACCAGCCATGTCCACGATTACCTGGGCAGGCATACGACCCAGCTTGAACAGGTTGACCTCCTGCCCGTATAGCTTCAGGACGCTGGCCTTTGGATCGGGCAGCCCAATGAAGGGCAGATCATTTTTTTGCCAATAAGCCGTAAAGGCTTTGGCGTCTTCTGGGCCGACCACAATCACCTGGGCATGGCGTTTGACAAATTCCGGATAGTCCTTGCGCAACTGCGCCATATGCTTTTGGCAGAATGGTCACTGAAAGGTGCGGTTGAATACGAGCAGCACATGTGATTTGCCGCGAAAATCAGACAAGCGCACAGTTTCACCCTGGAAGTTTGGCAGGGCAAAATCGGGAGCGGGGGTTTGGATCGAGACTCGAGGCATCAGGTTTCTCCTATGGGTTAAGTGTACTCCAAAAGTTGGTAACAGCCAGCATAAAAGCCTCTGGCTGCTCCTCGTGTGGGACATGCCCGGCATTGGGGATTACTACCAGCTCGGCGTCGGGCAGCTCTCCTGCCAGCCGGATGCTGTCAGCAGTGGGCACGATGCGGTCATCATCGCCGGTGACCACCAGCAGCGGCAGGGTGAGCTCAGATAATCGTTCTGCCAGCCCCGATGGGCGGCTGGCGAGGGTCAACTCCCACAGGGCGCGGTCCCAGTTTTCTGCTTGTAGGGGCTTATTGTACAATTCCAGGGTTTCTGGTGAGAGTCGCGTCGGGTCGTGCCAGGCCATTTCGATCAGCTCTGGGCCGCGTGCCTGGATCTGGCGCGCCACCAGTGGTCCCAGGTGGCGCATCTGCGGTGTGCCCAGCAGGGGACGCACCCATCCCGGCGTACCGCCGCCGGCATACACAGCCGGGTCCACCAGGATCAGCGCCGCCACTCGCTCAGGATATGCCAGGGTGGTTTGCATGGCTACCGTGCCCCCTGCAGAATTACCGACCAGAATGGCCTGCTGCGCCCCAAAGTGATCCAGTAGCCCGATAAGCAGCGCCACCTGGGCTTCGGGGCTGTAAGGGTTTTGCCCCTCCCAGCTCAGCGGACGCTCGGTGAGACCAAACGCTGGGCGGTCATAGGCAATCACTGTGCCAATTTGGCTGAATTGCTCCATCACGGCATGCCAGGAGTAGAGACTGGCTCCGAAGCCATGCACCAATACAAATACTGGCTCGCCCTGCCCCATGACCTTAAGATGTATATCCAGGCCGTTGATCTCAATGAACTGGCTATCAGGGTCAGCCAGAGCTTTTGGCGGCAGTGTCCCTTCCAGCGGCGGCACTGGCACGAGGAATGGTCCAATCAGCAGGATGATCAGCACGCCTGCCAGAAGAGTTACCCCGGTGCGCCTAAGCCGTGATTTCATGAGCGCTCTCCCGGTTTAATTTCCAAGATCGTACCTGCGCGGCGCTGCAACGCTGATACCAGGCTGAACATCTGCTTCGCCAAGCCATACTTCTTGCCCAGCAGACGATCAACCTTGCGCTCTGTTTCCTGATCTTTTACTTCGCTGGCAAGTGCAGGAAGCCAATTGCCGAGCAAAGCGCCATCTACCTTGCAGGGTGCAATGTTCACGCGAGCATTGTTGCGAATGCGTTTCACTTTGCCCGAGTTAGCCACCGTGCGCACAAACAACTTGTCGCCCTCTTGCACGAACCACACTGGGGTTTTAACGCTCACACCACTCTTGCGGAAGGTCTCAAGGTTCAGGTATTGTCGATGATAGAATGACTCAAAAGCCGTCATCGGATTCTCCTTGATTATTGTGCAAAACTTTGGCGCTGTTGGGGGGTCTGGCGCATCACCGATTGGATCATCAAAAATTCGCCAATATTGTCTGCAGTCAGCAAGCCAACCAACTGCCCATTGTAGGTTACCGGCATTGTGTGGCAACCGCAAGTTTGCAAGCGAGTAAAAGCCGGTTCGAGCATCTCATTAGCATCTACCACTTGAAAATCACGGCGCATGATGGAGACAACGGGTGCGGAGCGATCCTGTCGTGAAAGAGCAGCGAGAATATCGTTGCGTGCCAACACCCCAAGCACCTGGTTGTTTTCCACAACCGGGAAATCCGTCTGTGAGCCGGAAAGGATCAATTCAACGGCTCTGCCAAGCGTATCCTGTGGTGAGAGAGATTGAAAATCGGTGATGAGCACCCGCCTGACCGGAATGCCCCCCAGCGCACTTTTCATCTGTACCATCGAGGCCTCCTGCCCTGCGCCAATCCAAACAAAGAAGGCGATGAACAGCAGGAATGGGTTGGTAAAAAGCCCAACCAAACCAAAAATCAGCGCCATCCCCTGCCCAATCGCCGCTGCGATTTGCGTAGCGCGTGTATACTCGAGGCGCAAAGCCAGCAATGCCCGCAGCACACGCCCGCCATCCATCGGGAACGCCGGGATCAAGTTGAACAGCACCAGCCAGATATTCACCAGCATCAGGCGTTCAATCAGCGGCCCGCCTGTTATGCTCAAGCGGGTAAGCGGTTCCAATGTGTTGGAGAAGATCAGCCAGGCAAATAATATTACTGCGATGACCACATTGACCGCAGGTCCAGCCAGCGCAACCCACAATTCCTGGATCGGCTTGTCGGGCATGCGCTCCAGCCGGGCCACGCCGCCAATGGGGTACAGGGTGATATCGCGGGTTTTAATGCCATAGCGCCGTGCAGTCAGCGCGTGCCCATACTCATGCAGCACCACGAAACCAAACAGCAGCAGCGTGAACAGGATGCCCTCCAGCGTCCCAGCCAGGGTGCCGGTTTGCTGCCAGTAACTGAAGCCAACAAAACCGATGATCAACAGGAATGTCGCATGGATAAATACGTCGATTCCTGCAAAGGTGCCCAATTTCCAAGACCATTTCATAGCAACCTCCTTTGCTCGTATCTGTACAATATATGTACAATAATTATACAATATATGTCCAGTTTATGGTTAAAATCTGATGAGCAAAAGGTTGGACTTGGGTTAGAAATCGGTCAACCTGCCTTCCTGCGCCGCAGCCATTTCTCCAGTTCGATGATGACATAAGCGGCAAGGCCGAAAGCCAGCACATCCAGCCACAATGCCAGCGGAATCGGCGCGCTGCCGAAAAGAGTATTCATGAAGGGAGCATGGGTATACAGCAATTGGATCAGCGTCATCAAAATTGCGCCGCCCACTGCCCATGGGTTGGAGAGGAAACCCAACTGGATGGGGGAAAGGGTCAATGAACGGGCGTTGAACAGGTAGAAGAGTTCAACAAAGATGACCACATTGACGGCTACTGTGCGGGCCTCTGCCACAGATGCACCGCGCGCCAGTTCGTACTCGAACAATCCAAAAGCCCCCGCCAGAATGATGACGCTCACCAACACGATGCGCCAGATCAGGGTACCGCTGAGAATAGGCAGCTGGGGGTCGCGCGGCTTGCGAGACATCAGGTCGGGTTCCTTCGGTTCCAAAGAGAGTGCGAGCCCCAGGAATGCCACGGTGACCATGTTGATCCACAAGATCTGGACTGGCAGGATTGGCAGAGTTGCGCCAGTAATGATCGCCGCCAGCAACACTAAGCCTTCGCCCAGGTTGGTCGGCAGAGTCCAGGCGATATATTTGGTCAGGTTCTCAAAGACGCCGCGACCTTCTTCTACCGCGGCTTCGATGGTTGCAAAGTTGTCATCCGTCAAAACCATGTCGGCAGCTTCTTTGGAGACGTCCGTGCCGGTGATGCCCATCGCCACGCCGATGTTAGCCTGCTTGAGCGCCGGGGCGTCGTTCACGCCGTCGCCGGTCATCGCCACCACATGGCCGCGCGCCTGCAGCGCCTCTACCAGGCGCAGTTTTTGCTCAGGGGCCACGCGGGCGAAGATATTCACCGTTTCAGCCCGCTCGATCAGCTCAGCATCGGAAAGCTTTGCCAGTTCAGCGCCGGTCAGCACGGTGGCGCAATCATCCGTGCACAGCCCAATTTGGCGACCAATGGCGGCTGCGGTCAGCGCATGATCGCCAGTGATCATTTTGACCACGATACCGGCCTTCTGGCTAGTGCGGATGGCGGCAATCACCTCCGGGCGGGGCGGGTCCATCATCCCCTGCAGCCCGAGCAGGGTCAGGCCAGTGATGTCGTCGAAGGTGATTTTCTGCGCGCCGGGTTTTTCCAGGCGGGCAAAAGCCAGCACACGCAGCCCTTGTGCTGCCATTCTCTCCATCACCGGACGAAACACTTCGTTCGCACAGGAAACCACCTGCCCGCTGGGGTCCAGCGCGCCTGCACAGCGTTCAAGCAGCACTTCGGCGGCGCCTTTGACGTACACCTTGCCATCGCTGTGCAGCGTCGCCATGAATTGGTGCTGCGAATCGAAGGGAATCGAATCCAGGCGGGCGGGATAGGAGGCCTCATCGGGGTCGAGCTGACTTTTGCGGGCTGAGACCAGCAGCGCCCCCTCCGTCGGGTCGCCCTGCACCATCCAACGGCCTTCGGCTTCCACAAGCTGACTGTCATTGCACAGCAGCCCGGCTTTGAGCGTCTCGCTTACCGCAGCATCTTTCTCCCAATCTCTGGCAATGGCTCCCTCAGGCTGATACCCCACTCCTTCGACAGCGTACGTGCCGCCCAGGGTGTGGATTTCCTGCACGGTCATCTGATTTTGGGTCAGGGTGCCGGTTTTATCCGAGCAAATCACTGTGGTCGAGCCGAGGGTCTCAACCGCTGGCAGGTTGCGGATGATAGCGCGCCGCCGTGCCATGCGCGAGACACCGATGGCGAGCGTAACTGTCACCGCTGCCGGCAACCCTTCGGGGATGGCGCCAACCGCCAGGGCAATCGCTGCCATCAGCGTATCGACCACTGGCTGGCCGCGCAGCACACCAATGCCAAAGGTGAATACCGATAAGATCAGGATTGCCACCAGCAGCACCCGGCTGAACTGGCTGATCTTGCGGGTGAGAGGCGTTTCCAACTCGGCCGCGCTGGAGATCAGTTGCGAGATGCGCCCGATTTCACTGCCATCGCCGGTTGCCACCACGATACAAGTGGCCGTACCATACGTGACAAGGGTGGAGGCGTAGGCCATGGTGCGGCGCTCAGCCAGCACCGCATCCTGGGCGATAGCCAGGTCAGCGTCTTTTTCAACCGGCAGCGACTCGCCCGTCAGCGCGGCTTCGGTCACTTGCAGGTCACGCGAGGCGATCAAGCGCATATCGGCAGGGACGCGCGAGCCTGCCTGCAATTGGACAATGTCGCCAGGCACCAGTTCGGCGGCGGGCAGGCGGGTAACCTTGCCACTGCGGATCACTGCTGCCTCGGTGGTCATCGTCTTAGCCAGCGCCGCAATCGACTGCTCAGCGCGCGCTTCCTGGATGTAGCCGATCACGGCGTTGATCAGCACCACACCGAAGATCACCAGGGCGTCGGTTGCGTCTTTCAATACCGCCGTGATCACGCTGGCAACCAGCAGGATGATCACCAGCGGGTTGTTGAACTGGAGCAGGAAACGCATCAGCGGGCTTTTGCCCTTTCTTGGCGTCAGCACATTGAGGCCAAAGCGCTCGCGCCGGTGCTGAATCTCAAAAATATCCAGTCCGTTCTGGGGGTCGCTGTCTAACAGCTCAAGAACTTCTTCTTTCGGAAGGTGGTGCCAATGCTTGCCAAGCAAAGTGTTCATCAGAGCATCCTTTTGGTTTTCCAGGCTCGAAAGGCAAATAGAATCGGCAAGCCAAGCCACATGCCAAAACCAACCAGCCACCAGAAGGGATGGGGCCGGAGCCGCAAGGTGATTTCATCCACCACATCCGTCGCGTTCTCATCCACGGCCACAAAGGTATGCCTGTGAACCCACTCGGCAAATGGCCCGCTCAACTGGCGGTCAGTAAATCCGGTATTGGACACATCCTCGATGCGCGCCAGCCACCGCACAGGCAGTGGGCCGAACCACATCGTAAAGGCCATCTCATCCCCATCAGCCAATACCGCCGGGGCGCGTTCCACCTTGACTGCAATCGGCGGAGGGGTGATGGCAGCCATGCTGGCGCTGTGGGCGTGAAACGCAGCCACGCGCTCGAGCGGTGCCGGAATGCGGAACTGATGACGGTAATTCATTCGCCTCTACCGATTATTTTACCCGCGGAATCAGCACGGGTGTTTGCTTCTTATAGACTTCATAATCTGCCTGACCGCCCCATTTCTGATCGGCTTTCTTTTCCAGCAAAGGAACGCCGCTCACGCGCGTCAACAGCAGGGTGACAAAGACGGGGGAAATCAGGGCGATCCACTGCCAGCCCTGTAGAACCGGCAGGGCGATGATCATGACGCCCACCCACAGCACAATCTCGCCGAAGTAGTTGGGATGGCGGGAGCGAGACCATAAACCGCTTCGAATGAACTTGTCTTTGTTATTCGGGTTGGCATTGAAGCGGCTTTTTTGATAGTCGGCGATCACTTCCATCGCAAATCCGAAAACCCACACCAGAAAGCCAATCAAGGCGAATACATCCAGCTCTTTGCGGTTAGCCGTGGTGATCGTGACCAGCGCGGCAAGCAGTGTGAAAGTGACCCACAACCCCTGGATCGTCCAAACGTTCAGAAAACGGACAAAAGAAGGTTTGATGTCATCGAAACGATCATCCTTGCCCGCTTTTTTAATCCGGCTGAACAGGAATGTGCCCAAACGGACTGCCCAAATGATCACCAGCGCCCACACCAGGATCGCTCTGCCATCCACGCCGGCGCTCCAAAACAGGGCCAGCGTGCTGAGGGAGATATACGTGAGGCTGCCCGTCAGGTCAAAGTATTTTTCGGTTTGCCGCCAGTAAGACGGGATGAAGACCAGCCACTGGATGACAAAGGCCATGCCCACCAGCAGGGCAAAGACTGGAACTCCCGCGATCTGGTTGCTCCCCTGGCTGCCTGCCCAGGCCACCAAGAGACCGATCAAGATCAAAACCGGGAAAACAATAAGCGCATTACGATCAGTTGTTTTCATGAAATTCCACCTTATCCTTTCAGAAACCTAAACCCGGGTGAACAACCCCATCATGCCGGAGACACACGCTCTGACCATTTAGCCAACGCAACAAGCAAATCTCGCAGGAAGCCCCGCGCGGATTCGTCAACCAATGTGCCATCTGCATTAAAAGCTTGCTCGGCGCGCGCCACCAGCACCTCGGGCTTGCCCAGCGGGAGTGCGCCGACGTGGGTTAAGATTTGGCGCAGATGCAGCTGAGCTCTTAGCGTGCCAAAATTGCCTGTACTGGCGCCCATGATTGCAGCCGGTTTGCCCAGCAATGGTGGCTGTGGCGAGCGAGAGGCCCAATCAAGGGCGTTTTTCAGGGCACCGGTGATCGAGCTGTTGTACTCGGGCGCGGCAATCAGGATTGCATCAGCCTTGGCCAGTTTATCACGGAAGGCGACTACTGCTTCTGGAAACGGCTTTTCAAAATCTTGATTGAACATAGGCAGTGGCGAGAGATTGAAGATATCCAGCATCATGCCTGGGGGCATCAAGTCAGCGGCGGCATGCAAGAGGGCCGTGTTATACGAATCTTTGCGCAAACTGCCAGAGATACCTAAAACATGGAGTGGTTTTGTAATCGTCATCAGATTACCTCCAGAAAGCCCCAATTCATGGGCTACGATTGTTTTGTTGACAGGTAATTGGGAGCGATTGCCATACCAGCAGCACTTCCAGTCCTCGCCGCTGGTTTGTATTCAATGCACAAGGCAATCTCTCCCAATACCGTATATACGAACATCAGTGGCTGGCACTAAACAGGAGCCAGGGTGCCGGTCCAGATCAGCCAGCACAGCACGGTCTTTGCCGACAGGCTCAGGACAATATAGACGCGTTCCCCAAACAGGTAGTCCTTCCAGGGGCCAATCTTCTTATACTGCAGAACCATGTTGATGGCAAAGATGTTGAAAAAGACAAACAGCGTGGGCACGATGGCATACACAAAGTCCGGCGGCTTGGCGCTGCCATCACCGGAGTTAACCGCACCCACAAAGTACAGCATAATCACCACCCACGGGATGAACCCGGCGATGCAGCCATAGATAAAGGCCGTCCAGTCGGTCTTTTGGGTGTGCTGGTTATGCAGTTCC
>JAFGBV010000201.1 GCA_016932955.1 Anaerolineales bacterium
ACCAGCACAGATGGAACGACCGTGGTGCTGATCGCGATTCTCCACCAATGAGCATAAATTATTTCTTCGAACCGAAATCAGTTGCCGTGATCGGCGCATCGACCAACCCTGCCAAGCTGGGTCACGCGGTGCTGAGGAACCTGATCGATTGCGGGTATACGATCAACGGCATAGTGTACCCGATCAATCCCGGAGCCAGCGAGCTGCTGGGATTGCGCGCTTATCCCTCCGTGTTGGATGTGCCGGGGCCAATTGACCTGGCGGTGATTGTGATTCCCTACACCCAGGTGCCCGAAGTGCTGCAAACCTGCGGAAAGAAAGGCATCCCTGCCGCCATCGTGATCAGCGCTGGCTTTCGCGAGGCAGGCCCGGAGGGCCTGGAGCGCGAGATGGAGCTTGTACAGATTGCCCGCCAGTACCAAATCCGCCTCATCGGACCTAACTGCCTGGGTGTCATTGACCTCTACAGCCCGTTGAATGCCTCATTTGCTGCCGGGTGCCCGCCCTCTGGACCAATGGCTTTCATGTCGCAATCCGGCGCCCTGGGCACTGCCGTGCTGGATATTGCCATGGCGGGGCGCCTGGGGCTTTCCAAGTTCGTCAGCCTAGGCAACAAGGCCGATATCAGCGAAATTGACCTGCTCGAAGCCTGGGCGGATGACCCGCGCAGCAAAGTAATCCTGATGTACACCGAAGGTATGCCCAACGGGCAGGAATTCATCCAAGTGGCGCGCTCCGTCACGCCAAAGAAACCAGTGGTGGCGATTAAATCCGGCGTGACCCAGGCAGGGTCACGCGCAGTATCATCGCACACCGGTTCGCTGGCAGGCTCAGAGCAGGCTTACCAGGCTGCCTTTCAGCAAGCGGGTATCCTGCGTGCCGATTCGATGGAAACATTATTTGATATGTCGCTGGCGCTAGGCTACCAACCCCCCCTGCGCGGGGATCGCATCGCCATTCTCACCAATGCCGGTGGGCCAGGTATCCTGGCAACAGATGCCTTGGAACGCGCCGGGCTGGAGCTTTCACGCTTCGAGTACGAGACGATCCATGCGCTAGAGCAGTACCTGCCAGATGCTGCCAGCGCAGCCAACCCGGTGGATGTGCTGGGAGATGCACGCGCTGATCGTTACCGCTTCGCCCTGGAAAAAGTAGCTGCCGACCCCAACGTGGATGGGATCATCGTTCTCCTTACCCCTCAGGCGATGACGGAGATCGAGGCCACCGCTACCGCAGTCTGCGAAATCTCCAATGGATTGGAGAAGCCTTTGCTCGCATGTTTCATGGGCGAGGCGCGTGTCGCCGCCGGGATCGAGACCCTCACCCGTTACGGCATCCCTAATTACCCCTTCCCCGAACGGGCTGCCCTTGCCTTACGGGCAATGTCCGATTACCGCCTCATCCAGAGCCGCCCCCAGCCAGATTACCGCCATTTCGATGTTGACCGCGACAGCGTTCAGAAGGTGATCAATCAGGTTAAGGCAGAAGGGCGCCTGAGCATCGGTGATTTCGAGGCGCGTTCCATCCTCCAGGCCTATGGGTTGCGCATCCCCCAATCCGAAATTGCCGAAACGCCCGATAAAGCAGTTCAGATCGCCGCCCGGATTGGCTACCCCGTCGTGCTGAAGATCGCCTCACCAGATATCCTGCACAAGACGGATGTGGGCGGGGTGAAGGTGGGGCTGGAGAATGCGAGCGACGTGCGCGATGCCTTCGAATTGATGGTCTACCGCGCCCAGCGCTATGTGCCAGAGGCGCGCATTTGGGGTTGCCTGGTTCAGGAAATGGTCCCCAAAGGTCTGGAAGTGCTGGTGGGTATGAACCGCGACCCGCAATTTGGCCCACTGATCACCTTTGGTTTAGGCGGCATTTATGTGGAAACATTAAAGGATGTAACCTTCCGCGTGGCGCCTTTCTCGCACCAGGAGGCAGAAAGCATGCTGGGCGAGATCCGCGCCCATGCTCTCTTAGATGGTGTACGCGGCCAGCCACCAGCAGATAAGGAAGCGATTATCGATACACTGCTGCGTATTGGGCAACTGGTGCAGGATTTCCCCGAGATCACAGAGTTGGATATCAACCCCCTCATGGTGTACGGGCAAGGTGAAGGGGCAATCGCCATCGATATGCGTTTGATCTTGAAAGAGACACGTGAAACATAACTGCGTGGAGTGGAGAGGAAGAGAAAAATGAAATCACTATATATCACATCTATCGAACGATATAGTGGCAAAACAGCGATCTGCCTCGCATTAGGCAAACACTTACAGGAGAACGGCTACCGCGTGGGCTATATCAAACCATTGAGCCTGCAGCCTTGGAACGTAGCTGGGAAGATCGCCGACGAGGATGCCGCCTTTGTCAAAGAAGTGCTCGCATTGCAGGCCGAAGTGACAGAGCTCTCGCCCATCGTGCTCACCGCAGAGTTGTTGCGCCAGCAGATGGCCTCGAGCCAGGAAACGAACTACCTGGATCAGGTAAAAGCCGCCTGCAACGCCGCCGGGCAGGGTCAGGATGTGTTGCTGATGGAAGGTGGCGGCAGCCTGCGCGAAGGCTACGTGGTGGGTCTGCCCACTGTGGGCGTAGCCCAGGCGCTGGGTAGCAAAGTATTGGTACTGGCGCGCTACCAGGGCGAAGTGCACCTGCTCGATGATATCCTTGCCTCGCAGACCCGTCTCAGAGATACCATGGGCGGCATCCTGATCAACCGTGTTCCCGCAGACGCTATGGATTTTGTTAATAATCTGGCCGTGCCTTACTTCGAGAGGCACAACCTGCCCGTCTTTGGTGTGTTGCCCGAAGTGCGCGGCCTTTCCGCACTGACCGTAGAAGAGCTGATCCAATTGCTGGATGCCGAGGCAATGACCAAAGTCCTGCGCCCGGAAGCGTTGGTGGAAAACCTCACCGTTGGGGCAATGACCGCTGATGCCGCCCTCAGCCGCTTCCGCAAATACACTAACAAAGCTGTCATCACCGGTGGCGATCGCACAGACATTCAACTGGCAGCTCTCGAAACCTCAACCACCTGCCTCATCCTCACCGGCAATCTGCGCCCCAGCCCCCTGGTTGTGCGCCAGGCGGAGGAGTTCGGCGTGCCTATTCTCCTCGTGCGCAAGAACACCATGGAGACCATCGAAGCCATTGAGCATGTGTTTGGCAAAACCCGCTTGGGGCAAACCGCCAAACTGAGGCAATTCCAGGCTTTGCTCGACCAGCATTGCGATTATGAACGTCTGTACCGTACCATTGGCCTAGCAGAAGATTAAAGAAAGGGGATTTCTATGACTGAGTTAATCTCAGATTCCGACCTGCTGCCTCCAGCTGGTCTACGCATGCATACCAGCAGCAAGGGGCAAAAACCGACTGTGCGCGCCGAACGCCGCCGACCTGCCGGGCCAACCCCATCTAAACCCGCTGGGCGCGCCGAAGCGCCAGTCCGCCGCCGACCTGCTCCGGGCGGTGGAGGAGGTGCCTCCCAGCCGCCCTCCGGCGGAGGAGGCGGTACTTATTCGGCCGGTCCCGCCCTGCCCAGTTTTTCACCGGGCATGCTTAACCGCATCCCGCCCAAATGGCTCATTATCGGGTTTGTGATCCTCGCCGTGATCATCTGCGTTTGCATCCTGCCCTCGCTTTTGGGTGGCGGGGAGGGCGGTAGCATCTTCGACCAGATCACTTTCGAGCAACCTGGATACGAGCAGCCCAGCTACGAACAGCCCACTGAGGTAAGCTACGAAGAACCATCTTACACCCAACCCACCTCTCAACTTCCTAACACGCTGCCCTTGCCCGGCGCAACCGGCGAGGGAAATACCTGGCTGGTGATGCTCTACCAGGATGCCGACGATAAGATCCTGGAGCAAGATATCTACCTCGACCTGAACGAAGCCGAACGGGTGGGCTCGACTGCCAATGTGCAGATCGTCGCCCAGATCGACCGCTATCAGGCAGGCTACCAGGGCGATGGCGATTGGACATCCGCCCGGCGCTATTATGTGACCCAGGATCAAGACCTGCAACGGTTGAACTCACCCATTGTAGATGAGATGGGCGAAGTAAATATGGCCTCCGGGCAAACCCTGGTCGATTTCGTCACCTGGGCCATGCAGTCCTATCCCGCCGACCACCACGTGCTGATCCTCTCTGATCATGGCATGGGTTGGCCAGGCGGCTGGAGCGATCCAACATCCCCCGGGCGCAGCGGGGCAGATATGCCGCTTGCCTCTGTTCTGGGCGACATGATCTACCTCAACGAGCTCGACCAGGCTCTGCAAACCATCCGTGACCAGACCGGTCTGGATGCCTTCGAACTGGTCGGCATGGATGCCTGCCTGATGGGTCACCTGGAAGTACTGGCAATGCTCACCCCCCATGCCCGCTATGCAGTCGTCTCGCAAGAGACGGAACCTGCCCTGGGTTGGGCATACGCATCCTTCCTCACGCAGTTGAACACTAACCCAAGTGCCAGTGGTGCCGACCTGGGCAGTTACATCGTCAATAGTTACATCCAGGATGATCAGCGCATCGTCGACGATGCTGCCCGCGCTGAATTCGCCGGGCGCGGTTCGCCCCTGCTCAGCCTCTTTGGTATGCCAATGGAAGCCCCATCCGCTGACCAGGTAGCGCGCCAGCTCAGCCAGAACGTGACCCTCACCGCCGCCGACTTGAGCGAGGTGCCAGCGTTGGTCGAGAGCCTGAATACCTTTGCCTACAGCCTGCAGAACATCGACCAGCGCCTCGTGGCGCAGGCGCGCAGCTACAGCCAGTCCTACACCAGCATCTTCGGTCGAGAAGTGCCGCCTTCCTACATCGACCTGACCAATTTTGCCGAGCTGATCAGCCAGAACAACAGCGACAACGCTGTCAACCAGGCCATCAGCCAGATGACAGCCGCCCTGGGGCGCGTGGTGGTAGCAGAGGTACACGGGCCAAAGGTACCAGGCTCCAACGGCATCTCGATCTACTTCCCCAACTCGCAGCTTTACGGCAATGCCAATGCCGGTCCCCAGTCTTATACCGTCGCCGCCAACCGCTTCGTAGCTGCTTCGCTGTGGGATGAGTTCCTGCTCTTCCATTACACTGGGCGGGGATTCGAGATGGGCAGTAGTGAGATTGCCATCCCAGCGCGCAGCCAGGATGTCCAAGCGCCCGCTGCGGGTGGGCTGACGGCTACCCCCCTGCGGCTCTCTGCTGATAGCGCCGCCCCCGGCGAGCCAGTGCTGATGAGCACCGACATCCAGGGCGAAAACATCGGTTACATCCGTCTTCTGGTTGGTTACATTGATACCGCCAGTAACTCGATCTATATCATCGACAGTGACTATATCCAAGCCGGGCAAACCTACGAGGCTGGTGGTATGTACTACCCCGATTGGGGCACAGGAGGCTTTACCATGGAGTTTGAGTGGGAGCCTCTTGTCTTCACCATCAGCGACGGGGCCAATTCGTCTCTCGTCTTCCTTAATCCCGATTCCTACGGTGCCACTCCTGAAGAGGCCGTGTATACCGTTGAGGGCATCTACACCTTTGCCGATAGCAGTGAGCAGCGCAACGCTCGCCTCTATTTCAGCAACGGCTGGCTGCAGCAGATCTTCGGCTTCACCGGCGAAGATGCCAACGGCGCCCCGCGCGAGATCATCCCCACTCAGGGTGATTCCTTTACCATTATGCAACAGTGGATGGATCTTGACGCGCAAGGAAATGTTGTTGACACAGTCCTAGTCGAAGGTGATACGCTCACCTTTGGCGAGCAGATGTTCTACTGGGAGCAGTTGTATGCTCCCGCCGGAGAGTATGTCATCGGCTTCATCATCGAAGATCTGGATGGAGCATCAACTGCCGTCTATGCCCAGTTGACGGTGCGATAAATCTTTCCTTGCCGCATCACACTCTCTCTGGTATAATCCCCCCGCTGACTAGACCGCCAGGTGGCTCAGGCTGCCGGGTTGGAGACCTGCTAGAAGCAAAATCTGATTAGGAGCAGATGTCATGACGGAAAAAGAATTAAAAACTAAGATCATTGGCACGTATGCGCGCCACGAAGGCGACACCGGTTCGGCAGATGTGCAAATCGCCCTGCTGACCGACCGCATCAAGCAACTTACCGAGCACCTGCGTACCCACAAGCACGATGAATCCTCGCGCCGTGGGCTGCTCAAGATGGTCGGGCAGCGCCGCCGCCTCCTGGCCTATACACGCCGCAGAGACTATAACCGCTACATGGCGCTGACCGAGAGTCTCGGCATTCGCCGCAAATAACAAGTATCCACCAGAATAACGGGCGGTTTGCCAACCTGGCGCCGCCCGTTGTTGTGAGTATCTGGTCAAAAAATTCGCCAAGACGATTTTTTTCGGCTAGATAACGAATCAATTAAGTCAGCCCACAGGTCGGGTATTGAAAGCTGACGACAACCTCATCCTCCCCCTTGTTGTCGCCAACCCTCAGTCCCTGACCCAGTGGGGAATTAACAATCAGGAGAAACTAAATGAAACCCCAAAATCATATCTATACCGCCACAGTTGGCGGTAAAACCCTTACGTTTGAAACCGGCAAGCTTGCCGGATTGGCAGGCGGGGCTGTGACCCTGCGCCTGGGCGACACAATGATGTTCGCCTCTGCCACGATCAGCCCGGAAATACGCCCGGGAATCGATTTCTTCCCCCTCACCGTGGATTATGAAGAGCGCATGTACGCTGGCGGGCGTATCCCGGGCTCTTTCTTTCGCCGTGAAGGCCGCCCCACCGAAGAGGCAATCCTCATCGCTCGCCTCACTGACCGCCCTCTGCGTCCACTGTTCCCCAAGGATATGCGCAACGATGTGCAGGTGATCATGTACTCCTTTTCCGTAGATGGCGAGAACCCTATCGACATCTTAGGCATCAACGCCGCTTCTGCCGCACTGATGATCTCCGATGCGCCTTGGGGTGGGCCAGTCGGCGCGGTGCGCGTTGGTCGTATCAATGGTGAGTTCATCGTTAACCCTAATCTGGCTGAATTAGCCACCTCCGATCTCGACCTGCGCCTGGCAGGAACACGCGACGCCATCCTGATGGTAGAATGCGGCGCCAACATGCTTTCAGAGGATATCATGGTCGCCGCGCTCAACTTCGGCCACCAGGCTATGCAGCCTCTTATTGATATTCAAGAGCAAATGCAGCGGGAGATTGGTAAGCCCAAGGTCTCCTACACACCCTTCGGCATCGTGGAGGCCATCTCAGCCCCTGTGTACGATAAAGCCGCCCCACGCCTGAACGAGATCTTTGAGCATGGCTATAGCAAAGCCGAGTTGAGTCATGCCCTGCACGAGCTGGAAACCAGCATCGTTGCAGAATATGTTCTGCAAGACGAAAGCCTAGCTAACGAGGCCAAAACTGCCTTCGAGGATACACTCAAAAAAGTGGTACGGCAGCGCATCATCGAGCAGGGCAAGCGCCCCGATGGTCGCACGGTCACCGAGATCCGCCCCATCTGGGGCGAGGTCGGGCTCAGCCCACGCGCCCACGGCTCCGGTCTCTTCACCCGTGGCGAGACCCAGGTGCTCACCCTCGCCACACTTGGCACCCCGCGCGATGCTCAGGAAATGGACAGCCTCACCAGCACCGATTCCAAACGCTACATGCACCATTACAACTTTCCACCCTTCTCCACTGGTGAAGTCCGACCACTGCGCGGCTCCTCCCGCCGCGAGGTAGGGCATGGCGCTCTCGCCGAGCGTTCCCTATTGCCAGTCATCCCGGCGGAAACTGACTTCCCCTACACCCTGCGCCTGGTCTCTGAGGTTCTCTCCTCCAATGGCTCCACCTCGATGGCCTCGGTGTGCGGCTCCACCCTCGCCCTGATGGATACAGGCGTGCCGATCAAAGCACCGGTCGCCGGTGTGGCAATGGGATTGATCAAAGAGGGCGAGAAGTTCGCTGTCCTCACCGACATCCAGGGCATGGAAGACCACCTCGGTGATATGGATTTCAAGGTCGCCGGCACCCGCGATGGCATCACCGCCCTGCAAATGGATATCAAGATCAAAGGCATCACCACCCAGATCATGGCCCAGGCTTTGGAGCAAGCCCGTATTGGACGCCTCTTCATCCTGGATAAGATCCTCGAGATCATCCCCGAGCCGCGTCCCGACCTGCGTCCCTATGCGCCGCGCATCACCGTGCTGCGCATCCCGGTGGATAAGATCGGCGCAGTCATAGGCCCCGGCGGCAAGGTCATCCGCGGCATCCAGGAAGAAACCGGCGTCAAGATCGACATCGAAGAAGACGGCACTGTGTACATCGCTGCAGCTGAAGGTCCCGCAGCCGATCGAGCCCGCGAGATGGTTGAAGCTCTCACTGAAGTACCCGTGCCTGGGCGCATCTATACCGGTAAAGTGGTGCGCGTGGCTGACTTCGGCGCTTTTGTCGAGATCATGCCCAACATTGACGGGATGGTGCACATCTCGCAGCTTGATTCCGAGCGTGTCAACCGCGTCGAAGATGTGGTTGATCTTGGCGACGAGATCACCGTGATGGTCACCAACATCGATGAGAACGGCAAGATCCGCCTCTCCCGCCAAGCTGTGCTGGAAGGCTGGACGCTTGAAGAAGCCATTGCCAATGACCGCCCCAGTGGAGGGCGCTCTGGTGGCAGCAACCGCTCAGGCGGTGGACGCCCCGGCGGCAGTGGTTCCCGTAATGATCGCGGCGGCAACCGCGACCGGCGCCCTAGCGGTGACCGCAACCGCTCCAACCGGCGCTAATTCCACTACCGATTTTCCGCTCGTACCAGCCCTCCGTTCAGAAGATGGAGGGCTGTTTTTTTCTCATGGGAAGGTATAATTTATCCGGTTCACTCTCCGCATGTGATACATTCCACCGGTCCGTCAATATTAATATGAGATGATCACGGAAACGGAAATTACCCAGACACGCACCGGCATGGTGCAAACGGTGGATTGGGAAGCAATCTACTTTTCTGAGATGCCCCGCGTCTATAACTTCTTCATCTACCGCACCGGAGACCGCGAGTCTGCCCAGGATCTCACCGCTACCACCTTCGAGCGCGCCTGGAGAAAGCGCTCGCGTTATCGCAGCATATTGGCCTCACCCGCCACCTGGCTCTTTGCCATCGCCAAGAACGTGCTCAGAGAGCACCTGCGCAAGGTCCGGCTGAACCACAAAAAACTAGAACCCGATCTCAGCAGCGATGATCTCCCTTCCACGATCGATCTCGAAAACAGCATTCAACAGCACCAAGAAAAGGAACGCCTGCGCAGGCTCCTGCTTGACCTGCCCGAACGCGAGCAAGATCTGATTGCCATGAAATATGGCGCAGGGTTGACCAACCGGGAGATTGCGCGCCTCACCCGGCTTTCTGAAACCAACGTTGGCAGTATCTTGCATCGCACAGTAAAAGGCCTGCGCAGTAAATGGGAGATTGACCATGGACGATAAATTCTTATCTCAATTGCGCGAACTGCCTGATGCGGAGTTTGCCAACTGCCTGTATCAGAGGCTAGACCAGAATCAGCCGAGACCTGATCCCAGGCGGGGAATGGCTCTCCTCGGGAGCACTCCCCGCGCCAGAGTTATCCGCCTCGCAGCAGTTTTCGTGATCTGCCTGCTGGCTCTGATGGCATTCTCTCCCGTGCGCGCCTTTGTCGCCAACCTGATTATTGAAGTCGCCGGGCAATCCTTCGAACTGTCTGACAATTATCCGGGCGATGATGATCCATCCGCTGAGGAATACACCATTTACCCTCAGATCATGTCCTTAGATGAAGCGCTCGCCGCCTTCCCATACGCGGTAAAACTGCCGACCAATATCCCGGCAGTATATTCCCTCCACGAAAACAGCGTGCGGGTATATGTGGGCGAGGAGGCTGAGGCATTCGCCGACACCATTGAGATTGAATGGGGTCGAAGTGATAACAGCCTGATCACTCTCAGCATCTCCGATCATCAATGGAGCGAAGGTGAGATCGTTGCCCCCGATTCGCTCGAGGAGATTCAGCTCGATGAGAACCATGCGGCAGTCCTGATCCGTGGCGGATGGGACTATGACCACAAGGTCTGGAACGAGAACATCGCCCTGCGCTTACGCTGGTCTGTGGGCGATCTCACTTACGATCTGATGGGTGTTGACCGCGAGCAGTTGATCGAGATCGCCTTCTCTACCCTCGAGTAGCCGCCAGGTAATCGCTGTACCCGCCCGCGTACTCGTGTAGCCGCCCCGCTTCCAGCGCCAGGATTCGCTCCACCGTGCGGTCCAGGAAATAACGGTCATGCGAGATCACCAGCACCGTGCCGACAAAATCTGCCAGTGCACCTTCCAGCACCTCTGCCGAGGCAATGTCAAGATTATTCGTTGGTTCATCCAGCAACAAGAAGTTTGCCCCTGAAAGCACTAATAACGCCAGTTGTAAACGGCTGCGCTCCCCACCCGAAAGCTCACTCACCTTCTGTGTTGCCTGTTGGTAAGTGAATAGGTAGCGGATCAAGAGTGCCACTGCGCTCGCCTCGCTCAGGCTCCCTGCCCTCCGCACGGTATCGATCAGGGTCTGCGAGAGGTCCAGAGTCTCATGTTCCTGAGCATAGTAACCGATACGCACGCTTGGCCCCAGGATCACCTCCCCGTGGTCGGGCGCTTCCCAGCCCAGGATCATGCGCAGCAACACCGATTTCCCCGCCCCATTCGGCCCGATCAGCCCAACCCGTTCCCCATGCCAGATGATCTGTTCCGTGCGGTGCAGTATCCGCTGCCTGCCAAAAGATTTCTCTACACATTTCAATTCCAGCACCTTGTTCGAGCCGCGCCAGCCGTTGAGTTGCAAATCCATTTTCCGCCGTTCTAACACTGGGCGATCGATCCTCTCCACTTTATCCAAACGGTTCTGCATCGCCTTGGCGCGCTTGGCAAACTTCTCGTTATCGTAAAGTTTACCCCATAGTGCATAACGCTTAATCGCCGCCTCCAGCCGTCCGATCTGGTGCTGCTGCACCTGGTACAGCTCCTCCTGTCGCGCCTGGCGCTCCTGCTTATCCAGCATGTAACCCGAATAATCTCCCGCATAGGTCGTCAGCTTCCCATCATCGATCTCGGCGATGTGCGTCACCACTGCATCCAGCAGGTAGCGGTCGTGCGAGATGATCACCACCGCGCCCGGGTAAGTCTGGATCTGCCGTTCCAGGTAAGCCTTGCCAGGCAGGTCTAGGTGGTTATCCGGCTCATCCAGCAGCAGCACATCCGGCTTTGCCAGCAGCACGCGCGCCAGGCCGATCAGCTTCTTCTGTCCGCCGCTGAGCTGTCTCAGCGGCTTTTCCAGGTCGCTTTCAGGTAGCCCCAACCCCAGCAGCATCTGCTGCACCAGCGCTGGGTAGCGTTCGCCGCCAAGCGACTCGTACTCATCCAGCAAAGCCTGCTGGTTTTCCAGCACTCTCCCCAGCGCCTTAGAGTTCCCATACACCACTGGGTCACCAAGCTGCGCCTCGACCTCTGCCAGCGCCGCCTCGATCTCTGCTACGCGAGGGTTGCCGTCCAGAGCGGCGGCAAAGGCCGCCTGCCCGTGGGGCAGCTCCGGCTCCTGCGCCAGGTAGCCCACCGTCACACCGCGCGCCCGCACTACCACCCCGCCCGGCTCGGCGCTGTACTCGCCTGTGATCAGCTTGAACAGCGACGACTTTCCCGCCCCGTTCGGCCCGATCAGACCGATCTTCTGGTCATGCTGGATTTCCCAGGCCAGCTCGCGGAAGATCGCCCGCGCCCCCAGGATCAAGGTAACATTTGAAAGACTGATTGAGATCATTGTGCCACTCCAATAAAATGAAACACCGCAGGAAAGCCTGCGGCGTGGAATAAACCAGGTGAATACCAGTGGGGCGATCAGCCCCCTGCTGCAGGCGCGTTTCGAGGAACCCCCAGCCCAATGCTCCCCCGCGCCCCCAGATAGAACGGCGCTCCTGAAAAGTGATAGTAGATCATGCGCAGGATTATATCATACCCGTCGCCACATTCTCAGTGATCGTCCCAAACTTGGTAAAGCTTTGTTATAATCATTTCAGAGGTGATATGAACAAGGAGACGCCCGAACCTTTGCTCAGAGAACTAAAATCAGGCCTAGCATCCATCTATGGCAGCCAACTGAGTGGTGTTTACCTGTATGGCTCATATGCTCGCGGCGAGCAAGATCCCGAATCCGACCTGGACATAGTGATCATCCTTTACAATTACGAACGTTATAGCGCCGAAATTGAGCGCACCGGAGAATTGGTGAGTACATTATCGTTGAAATATGGTGTCTCAATCAGCCGTAAATTCATCACCGAGCGCCGTTGGAGAGAAAGCAACACGGCACTTCTGCGGAACGTTCGGGCTGAGGCAGTCGCAGCATGAATGAAAACTCCCGCTTATTGCTTGAGAAGGCACAACGCTCCATCAAAGCAGCCGAGACACTGCTCTTAGCAGGGAATCTGCTAGACTTTGCCACCGGGCGCGCTTATTATGCGATGTTTTACACAGCCGAGGCATTGTTGGAAGAAAAAGAGTTGCGTTTCAGCAAGCACGGCGGTGTGCATAGTGCTTTTGGCGAGCATTACATAAAAACCGGCTTATTAGAACCCAAATTTCATCGCTGGCTTTTGGATGCTTTCGACCAACGCATTGAAGGGGACTATGGCATTGAGATTATTGCTGTTGCTGGCGATGCAGAGAAATTGATCGCCCAAGCGAAAGAGTTTCTAGAAACCGCTCAAGAATATTTACTTAGCTTGTCTTGAGCAATCAAACCAATATTACTTCCATTTTCGAGTGCGAATCTGAAAAACATCCACTCATGATCGTAGCAAGGCCTCGTAGAGGGGTTCTGTTGTCAGGCTAGTCAATCTTTATCAACCTCCTCCTCCTTGACTGAACAGCCATCGTGGGCTAAACTCAACCTATCCCGGGCGCAAGCTGCCCAAATCCAAACGAGGAAAAGAGCCATGGCGCGCCGATTCAACACCACCGCTTACCGCTATCCCAACGAGCAACTCATCCTCTGGCTGACTATGCTCCTGGTGCTGGTCGTCATCGCCGTCACTGCTACCGCCACCGTCTGCCTCAGCGCCGTCTTTCTGGTCGGCGCGCTGATCATCTCTTACGGCTGGAGCCGATCCCACCATCGCGAGCTAATGCTGCGCGCCCAGCGCGTCACGCAGGATAGTGTCCCCGGCCTTGTGCCGGTGATCCAGGAGGGCGCCGCACGCTTGCAGGTGGAGCCAGTCAATGTTTTCATCGTCCCCAGCAAAGCCATCAACGCCTACACTTTCGGCCTCGACTCGCCCAAGGCGATCGTGCTCTATTCCTCGCTGCTACAGGTGATGGACCGCGACGAGCTGCTCTTCATCATCGGGCACGAGATGGGCCACGTGCGCCTGGGTCACACCTGGCTGAACTCCCTCGTTGGCGGTATGGCGGGCATCCCCAGCCCGGCAGGGGCCGCCGTGGTGCTGGAGATGGCGCTGCGCTGGTGGAACCGTGCCTGCGAATTTTCCGCTGACCGCGCTGGCATGCTCGCCTGCAGCAGCCCGCAAAAAGCCGTCTCTGCCCTGATTAAGCTCGAAGCCGGGCCAGAGGCGCGCTCGCAGGCTGGTTTACAGCGCGCCATTGAGCGCATTGAGGCCGAGGATGACGACATTGCCAACAACATCGCCGAGTTGCTCGCCACCCATCCGCTGATCGTCAATCGCATTGAAAAATTACGCCTGTATGCCCGTTCCACCGAATACCACCGCCTGCAAGGCCTGATGGATCAGAACCTATCATGAACCACTCCCAACTGCTCGAATTTGCCCGCCGCATGCCAAAAGTGGAGCTACACGTACACCTCGAAGGCTCCATCCTCCCCCAAACCCTGCTCCTCCTGGCAGAGCGCAACCATGTAGCCCTGCCCTTCAACGACCTGCAGAGCCTGGGCGAGTTCTACCGCTTTACCGACTTTGACCACTTCATCAAGGTCTATATCACCATCACCAGCTGCCTGCGCACACCTGAGGATTACACCCTCATCGCCTATGCCTTCGGGCAAGAATGCGCCCGCCAGAATATCCGCTATGCTGAAGTAACCTTCACCATTAAAACGAACATGCGTATCAGCGGACTACCCTGGCAGGTGATCCTCGAGGCGCTGAACGCCGGGCGTAAGCGCGCCAAAGAAGAATTCGGAGTCAACTGGCAGTGGGTCTTCGATATCGTGCGCAACAACCCCGAAGAGCAGGATGAAGTGAGCGATATCGCCATCCAGGCTCGCGAGCAGGGAGTGATTGCCCTGGGATTGGGCGGTGCGGAGGCAGAGTATCCTCCCCACATGTTCACCGCCTCGTTTGAGCGCGCTCGCCATGCCGGGTTGCACAGTCTGCCCCATGCCGGTGAAACCGCCGGCCCAACTAGTATTTGGGAGTCACTTGATCTGTTGCATGCCGAGCGCCTGGGTCACGGGGTGCGCTGCATCGAAGACCCCCGCCTGGTGGAGGTCTTGCGCCAGCGGCAAATCCCCCTCGAGGTCTGCCCCACCAGCAACATCCGCCTGGGGGTATATCCCGACTATACGCAACACCCTCTTCGTCGTCTCTGGGATGCCGATCTTCTGATCACTGTCAATTCCGATGACCCGCCCATGTTCGGCACCGACTTGAACAACGAATACTGTATCCTGGTTGAGCGTTTCAACTTCAGCGCCACTGAGCTGGAGCAAATCAGCCTGAATGCCCTGCACGCCAGCTGCCTGCCTCAGGCAGAGAAGGACGCGCTTACCGCGGCTTTCATCCAGGATTTTGCCGCCCTGCGACAGGAGTTACAATGAACGATTCCGCTTATCACTCGCTGGCAGCCGCCCTGGATGCACTGCCCAACGGCTTCCCCCCTGCAGCGGATGGCGCCGAGATCCGCCTGCTGCAGAAGCTCTTTTCTCCGGAAGAGGCTGCCCTCGCTGCCCAGCTCCGCCCGCAGCCCGAACCCGCAGCCGAGATCGCCACCCGTCTGGGGGAAGACCCTATTGTATTGAGAAAGACACTCAAAGCGATGGTGCGTCGCGGACTCATCAACATCGAGCGCACGGAGCAAGGGCTGGCTTACAGCCTCCTGCCCTTCGTCGTCGGCATCTATGAAAACCAGGGCGGCAGCATCGATGCTGAATTGGCCCGCCTCTTCGAGGACTACTACCGCCAGGCATTTGGGCAGATGCTTGCCATCCAACCTGCCGTGCACCGCATCATCCCTGTCGGCGAGAGCATCCATATGGATCTACAGATCCAACCCTATGAATCAGCCGAGAACATCCTCGCCAGCGCCCAGGCCTGGGGAGTTGTCGATTGCATCTGCCGCAAGCAGAAAGCCCTGGTTGGTGAGCCTTGCCCGCATCCCACCGGTCTATGCATGATCCTCAGCCAGGTCCCTGGTGCCTTCGATGGCAGCAGTGTTCAGGCGCTCTCCCTGGAGCAGGCGCGCCAGACCCTGCGCCAGGCAGCCGATGCCGGGCTGGTGCACTCGGTGAGCAATAATCAACAGGGAATCACGTATATTTGTAACTGCTGTACCTGCGCCTGCGGCATCCTGCGCGGTATCGCCGAGATGGGTATTGCCAACGCCGTGGCGCGTTCATCCTTCATTTGCCAGGTGAATGAGAGCCTCTGCCATGCCTGCGGGTTGTGTTTTACCAGGTGCCAGTTCTCTGCCCTCACCGTGGAAGAAGTTGCCCATGTGGATGCACTGCGTTGTGTGGGTTGTGGCTTATGCGCTCTTGTCTGCCCGGAAGAAGCCCTCACCCTCGTCCTCCGGCCTGCTAGTGAAGTCATCCCGCCCCCACTCGATGAGGTTGAATGGGGCCTTCAGCGCCTCCATGCCCGCGGCCTTGCCTGACCATCTTCACTATCCACGATTATTTCCCCGTCGTCGGCAGCCAGGGCATCTGTGGTCCATCAACCCCCAGATGTTCCGCCAGCGCGGCGCGCATCGCTATCCGATCATCCCAGAGGTGCTCGGTGACGCCAAAACACATCGACTGCTCGTGACCCTTTCCGCACGCCATCACCACATCCCCTGCTTTTGCCAGCGCGATCGCCTTGCGAATAGCATCCCCGCGGTCCGGAATGCGCCAGAAAGTATCGCCCTCCACACCGTTGCGGCTCTCCGCTCCCCGCGCCATCTCAGCTAGAATATCATCCAGCGACTCCGTACGTGGGTCTTCGGCGGTAAGAATGCTCAAGTCGGCCAACTCGATGGCGGTCTCCGCCATCATACGCCGCTTCTCCCGGTCGCGCAACCCTGCCGAGCCAAAAGCGACGATCACCCGCCCCTGGGTCAGCGTGCGGGCAGTCTCCAGGGCGCGGCGCAACGCATTCGGTGTGTGGGCAAAATCGACAAGCGCAGTAAAATCCTGCCCCAGGTCGATTCGCTCCATGCGCCCCGGCACACCCGCCAGCGCGGCAATCCCTGCCTGGGCTGCGAGGGGCTGCACACCCAAGCCCTTCACCGTCGCTGCAATCGCTGCCAGGCAGTTGGAGATATTAAACGCCCCCACCAAGTTGCTACGTATTGGCAACGACAAATCCGCGCCCTGCAGAGTGAAATACATCCCCTCCGGTCTCTGCTCCACATCCAGTGCGCGCAGATCTGCTTGCGCTACGAACCCATAACTTACCTGGCACACCTGCGCCAGCGCAGCTAAATAATCGTAAGAAATATCATCCCGGTTCAACACTGCCAAGGGTAAGATCGGCTTCGCTTTGGGCTTTGTTTCTGCCAGGCTGCGGAACAGGCGCCCCTTTGCGGCGCGGTAGTTCTCATATGATCCATGCTCATCTAAGTGCTCATGGGTGATATTGGTGACCACGCCAATATCGAATTCGCAGGCATCCACCCTGTTCTGTGCCCAGCCGTGGGAGGTGGTCTCCAGCACTGCGTGCGTCAGCCCAGCATCCACCATCATCGCCAGGTAACGCTGCACGTCTGGCGCATCTGGCGTAGTAACATGGAATCCCGTATCCAGCGCATGCTCGCCAATCACCGCATTCACCGTGGAAATCATCCCCGCTCTAATGCCCGCCTGGCGCAAGATGGTGTAGATCAGATTCACAGTTGTGGTCTTACCATCTGTGCCGGTCACCCCGATCATGCACAGCCTGCGCGCCGGGTGACGGTAAAAAGCTGCGGCCAGGTAAGCCAGCGCCTGGCGCGAGTCTGCCACCTGCACATAAGGAACATCAACCTCCCGCTCCGCCTCCGTGCCCACCACCGCCGCCGCCCCATTCGCCACCGCCTGTGGGATGAAACGGTGCCCATCCACGTTCCCCCCACGCAGCGCGACGAAGAGATCCCCCGGCCTTACCTGGCGTGAATCAGCCTTCACGCCGCCGATCTGTACCGATTCAATGGCAGAAAACACTGCCACCGGCATGCCATCAAATAATTCAAAGAGTGAGATTAACTCGTCCATCGAAATTTAAAAACGCAGAGGCGCCGAGAACGCAGAGATCAAACTCTGCGTGCCCTGCGTCTCTGCAGTGTGCTTATTGCAATATTAGAGGCCCAACGGCGTGCCCACTTCGCCGCGGGGTAATCGTTACGACAGGCTCTGGCGTAGCGTATCGAGCTTACCGGACACCGAAGCATCCAGCACCTTACCGCCGGCACGGATCACCAACCCGCCCAGAATGGCAGGATCGACACGGAAAGTAACCGTCGCCTGGCTGCCGATCTTGGAGAGAATGTCTTTCTTCACCGTCTCCATCTCATCGGGGGTTAGCGGTAATGCGCTGGTCACCTCTGCCGAAGCGCCACTGAGCGCCGCGCCTTCCAGCACAACCACCTCGCCATCTTTTACGCCGGAGAAGAAATCGTTGATAAGAGCGCGTTGACGTTTCTCATCCAGCGTTTCGCCAATCAGCTTTTGGGCTGCCGCCATCGCCAGCGCCGCCACCTGGCTGCGTAGATCTCCCAGGATACGATCGCGCTCCAACTGGGCTTCAGCAATCGCTGCCTCACGCGCCTTTGACGCCTCAGCATCCGCAGCTACCTTCACTTCACGAGCGGCTGCCTCAGCTCGTTCGGTTGCCTCACGCACAATTTTGCCCGATTCTGCCTGCGCCTTAGCAATAATCTGCTCAGCTTCTTTCTCGGCGTTGGCGCGTGCTTCTGATGCCACCCTGGCATCCTCCAACCCCTTTGCAATGGTTGTGCGGCGCTTCTCGAGCGCATTCAGAACCGGATTGTAGACCCATTTGCGCAACACCACCAGTACGATGGTGAAGCTAAGGATCTGCAGGATAAATGTACCTAGGTTAATACCAAGACCTTCCAATGCTGGCCTCCTTCAAAAAGGCTGAAATCCGATTAGCCAACGAACAAGATCACCAGGGCAACCACCAGGGCGTAAATTGCTACCGCCTCAGCAAATGCGATCGCCAGGATCATGTTGATCTGGATAGTACCGGCCGTATCCGGGTTGCGGGCAATACCCTGCATGGCGCCGCTGCCCAGGATACCAATTCCCAGGCCTGCGCCCAGGGTGCCAACCATTGCCAGGCCTGCACCAATATACTTGAGCCCATTGAGGATGGCGTTTGCAAATTCAGGTGTAATTTCCATTGATCAGCCTCCGATTTGATATGTCACGTAATTTCTCATCACAATATAGATAATGGCAAGCAGTTAATGGGCTTCGCCATGTCCCTCTTCATGGCTGCCATGCGACTGCGTAGCAACCGTCATAAATACCAGAGTCAGCATACCAAACACCAATGCCTGGATCACACCAAAGAAAAGCTCCAGGAACAGCACCCCAAAGTGCGCCACCGGCATCAGGCTGCCAATCACGATCACCAGGATCGCCCCGCCGAACATACTGCCCAGGAGACGGAAGGAGAACGAGATGATCTTTGCAAATTCCGAGATCGTCTCCAGAATACCGACGAAAATATCAATGAAAGGCATGATCACATCGAACGGTCCCAGGTTCTTCTTCCCCCACATCTTGACGAAGCGCCCCACATTCAGGAACTTCGAGAAGTAGCCCAACCCGTTGGCCTTCACACCGATCACCTGCACCATAACCACCGCCGAAACGGCTAGAGCGGCAGTGAAGTTGAGATCAGTGGATGGAGAGCGGAAAAATGGCACTACTTCATATGGAACCTGTTCGCCTTCTTCATGCCCGCTTTCTTCCGCGGCGACTTCTTCGCCCTCGGCAGCGTGCAGGGTGATCTCCTGGTCGGTGATGTACGAAAGCACTCCTGGGATGATCACAGCCTTGGCATAGCCGTGCTCGTGCGCTTCTTTCATAAGGCCGATGGTTTCCATGCCCGGCACCAGCTTGATCAGGTTCGAAACCAGCACCATTAAAATGATCGTCGCCATGATTGGGAAAATGAAACGCGCCCATTTCTTACCAGCTGTGCTCTCAACGATATCTCCCAACGCTCCCAAGATAGCATCAATCACATTCGCCAGCCCCTTTGGCGCTTGCGACCCATCGCCGATCCCGCGTGAGACACCCACCGCCATCAGGATCAAGATCAGGTCAACGATCAACGTGGTCAGCATGGTGTTAGTGAACTTGAAATCACCCACCACCGGCAGCGTGAACAGGGTATCGGTCAGCGGCTCACCCGGGAGCATCACCACCGGTCGCACTGGTGCGAAGATACTTGCCGCTAATCCAATTGCCACCAGCAGCAGCACAACGATCCAGCGATTGATATTTAGCTTCTTCTTGTTTTCAGTCTCTGTCACTTTCTGCTTCCTCCCAGTCTGGTTTTGGTTTTGCTGCTGAAGCAGGTTTCAAATCAAAACGATCTTTCGCCCGGTTTACGACCCAGAAAATGGCTACCCATGTCAGCGGCATGCTCCCCACCATGAACAGAATGGTGAACAATGGGCGGGTATCAAACAGCCGATCAAGCAGCAGGCCCACGATGAGTGAGCCCAGGATGATAACCAGTGTCAGGCATCCCACCTGTCCTGCTACCGTGATCACCGCCATGTTCAGCGCAGTTTGGGGTGTCTTGGCCTCAGGCTTTTTATTCTCCTGGTTCATATCGGGCGAATTTTATCATAAGGGTCGGAATAACGTCAACAGCCTTCCAAGTGTCCGCACAAAAGGGTTATTATTAGGTTGTGTGCAGGTAGACGCCGCTGTTAGAATCGGTCAAGCACAGCCGAGACAACCTGATTAGTAAAGGTATACCAGGGACCAAAGAGTGTACCGATCAGGATTATGCCCAGTGTGAGCAATCCCAGGGCTATCGAATATGGTCGCGTCACTGGCAGGGGCAATCCCTCAGTCTCCTCAGAGCGATATAGGTATACCCGCTTCAACACCGTCAGGTAGTAGTACAGGCCTATGATCGAGTTCAGCACGCCAACCACCGCCAGCCAGATGTAATTCGCCTCGATCGCGGCAGCGAAAACAAAGACCTTGGCCACAAAACCCACCAGCGGGGGCATACCTGCCAGCGAAAGGAATGTCACCAGCATCACCAGCGCCAGCCAGGGTGAGCGGCGGCTGAGGCCGTCATAGGCACTCAGCTCGTCTGAGCCAACCACGCGCCAGAATGTCATTACCACACCGAAAGCAGCCAGATTGGTGACCATGTAGGCGATCAAATAGAATACAACGCTGGTAGCACCTAGATTGGAGATTGCCACTGCACCAATCAGGATGTACCCGGCGTGCGCAATCGAGGAATACGCCAGCAAGCGCTTGATATTCTTCTGCAACAGCGCCAGCGCGTTGCCCAGCGTCATCGTCGCCACTGAAAGGATCGCCAGCACCGTTGTCCATGCCGGGCTAGCAACGGGGGTGAACACTACCAGCAGAACGCGCAACAACACAGCAAAGCCCGCCGCCTTGGAAGCAGTGGAGAGGAAACCCGCAACGGGCGTGGGAGCGCCTTCATACACATCTGGCGCCCAGAAGTGGAATGGCACAGCCGATACCTTGAAGCCAAAGCCCACTAGGATCAACACCATGCTACCCACCACAGGCAGGAGGGGGAAATCAACCGCATGAAAGGCAATAGCGATATCATAAATGTTGGTTGTCCCAGAAAACCCATACAGCAGGCTGAATCCGTAGAGCATGATCGTCGAAGTTGCTGCGCCAAACAGCAAGTACTTAAAGCCCGACTCGGTCGACTTATCATCCTGCGTTAAAAAGCCGCTTAGCACGTACAAGGGAATGGAGGTCGTCTCAATTGCCAGGTAAAGCATGATAATATCGCTGGCTGAAGCCATCAGACTCATCCCCAGCGTGGAGACGAGCAGCAACACATAGAACTCGCCGCGCCGGCCCAATTGTTCCATATCCATGGCAAACAGGGCTGTGATAGCCGCACCAAATAGGAAGAGCAGCTTGAAGGCAAAGCCAAACCAATCTTGGCGCAGCATTCCGCCAAATACCAGCCGGGTGTTTTCCTCGGGGCGCCCGGCTGCCAGGGTGAGGGCGATGATCAATGCCAGCCCTCCAGCCGTCAGCCAGCCCAGCCAGCGGCGCTTTTCGGGCTTCCAGGCTGCGTCGAAGGCGAGCACCAGTCCCGCCAGAACCAGCAAAGAAAACTCCGGCAAGATCGCCAGCAGCATCGTCGGTTCAAAACTCTCAATGGACACTTATGCACCTCCCAGCAGGCTCAGGATGCTGCGCACGCCCGAGCTAACCCAGGGGCTCATGACGGATGGCGCTACCCCAATGGCAATCATGATCACGCAGAGCAAGACCAAGGCGATCTTATCCAGCGCGGTAACATCGCCAACGTGATGCTCAAACTCCTCCGGCATGGCACCAAAGAACACCCGACCAATAATTCGAATAATGTACGATGCTGTGATCACGATCGAGATCGCGGCGATGATGGCAACAATCGGCTGCACCCGCCACACGCCCATAAAGATAGGAAACTCTGCCACAAAACCAGACAGCCCCGGCATTCCCATCGATACCAGTCCACCCACAGTAAAAGCCACCGCCACCCAGGGCATCTTTTTCGAGAAGCCACCCAGTTCATCGATCTGGCGGGTATGAGCCCGGTCGTAGATCATCCCCACCACTGCAAAGAAGAGAGCTGTCATCACACCATGCGAGAACATCTGGATGCCAGCCCCGGTTAACCCTTCAGGGGTCAGCGTGGAAAAGCCAAGCATAACCAAGCCCATATGCGAGACAGAGGAGAAACCAATGACATACTTCAAGTCCGTCTGTACCATGGCGATAAAGGCGCCATAAACCACGTTGACGGTTGCCAATGCCATGATCACCCATTTCCAGTACAGAGCGCCCTCCGGCAACAGCATGATCCCCACCCGCAGTGCAGCAAACGCGCCCAACTTCATCAACACGCCTGCATGGAACATGGACACGGCCGTCGGCGCAGCCACATGGCCATCCGGGCTCCAATTGTGGAAGGGGAAAATACCGCCCAGCACCGCAAACCCGAGGAAGACGAAGGGGAACCAGAAGATCTGGAACTCGTGCGAGAAGTTTGCCCGCGCCAGGTCGAACATGCTAAAGGAGACCATCCCGGCCTCGAAGTACATCGCCAGCGCTCCCACAAGGGAAACCACCGAGCCGACGAACAGGTACAGGGTCAGCTTCATCGCCGCATACTCGCGAGTGACCACCCATCCCCAGATCGCAATCAGCAGGTACATGGGGAAGACCGCGATCTCGTAGAAGAAGAACAACATGAACAGATCTTGAGCCACAAATACGCCAAACACACCTGAGGCGAGTATGAAAAGAAAGGCAAAGAACTCGCGCGGTCGGTCTTCGATGCCCCAGGAGATCAATACACCTGTAAACATCACCACCCCCGTCAGCAGTACCAGCGGCGCGTTCATCCCGTCCACCCCAACGATATAGGAAATACCCAGTTGTGGCAGCCAGTTGTAATTCTCAACGAACTGGTAACCGCCGATCACTTTATCGTAGCTGGCATATACCCATAATGACAGCAGCATGGCAAAGGTAGCCGCTGCCAGGGCAATTACGCGCACCTCCGTCTTGCGTTGCGCAGGGATTAGCAAGATCAGCATGCCCGCAAATATTGGGGTGAGAACAATCACACTCAAGACAGGAAAATGCATTTTTCACCTACCCTGCTAGAACAACATCATCATGGCTTTGTTAATTACTTCCAGGATCCAGGCTGGCCAGATGCCAATCCACAGCATCAGCACCATCAACGGTGCAATCACCACCACCTCACGAAAGTTGATCTCGCTGATATGCCCCACCCAATGTTCATTCAACGGGCCTTGCAAAACCTTCTTGATCCCTTTCAGGATATAGGAACCGGTGAACAGCAAGCCAATCATGCTCAGGGCTGTGAACAGGGTGAAAACAGGCCATGCACCTCGCACAACCAAAAATTCCGAGATAAAGCCATTCAATCCCGGAAGCCCCAGCGAGGCCATCGAGGTGAAGACCAAGATACCACCGTAGACTGGCACGATTGGGAATAACCCGCCAAGGTCGTTCAGATTTCGCGTGTGCGCCCTTTCATAGATCACGCCTACCAGGAAGAACATCCCCGCTGCCGAAAGCCCATGGTTGAACATTTGCAACACAGCGCCGTTCAGGGCAATGGTGGCATTTTCACTACCGGCTGCGTATGCCGCTGCTGCAATGCCCAGCACCACAAATCCCATGTGATTGACAGACGAATAAGCCACCAGGCGCTTGAAATCATCCTGTCCGTAGGCAGCAAAAGCCCCAAATACGATTGCCATCATCGCCAGGAAAGCCAGCGCACCTGCGTACACTTTGGCTTCCTCGGGATAGAGCGGGAGCACCAGGCGTAGAAATCCATACGCACCCAGCTTAAGCAGCACACCCGCCAGGATCATGGAACCGGCTGTGGGCGCCTCAGTGTGGGCATCCGGCAGCCAGGTGTGGAAAGGCCAAATCGGCACCTTGATCGCAAAGGCCACCACGAACGCCCAAAACGCAATCGCCTTGACGGTGGAGATGGGCAATCCCAGGGGGATATTTTTCAGCGTAATCAACATCGGCCATGTTTTGAACAACTCAGTGAGATCATAGGTTCCCGAAGCGATGCCGATCATCTGGATTGCCAGGAGCAACCCCAGCGATCCAGCCATCGTATAGATCATGAACTTGAAGGAGGCATAGGTTCTCGCAGCAATTTTCCGCCCACCCCAAATCTCGCGCTCGCCCTTCTCGCTTCCCCACTGGTTAATCAAGAAATACATCGGCACCAGGCCTATCTCCCAGAAGACGAAGAAAAGCAGCAAATCCAGTGCCAGGAAAACCCCCAACATGCCCGTCTCCAGCATCAGGAAGAGAATCATATAAGCCTTCACCCGCTCCTGCACATTGAACGAAGCAAGGATGGCAATTGGCGTGAGCAACGTGGTCAGCAGCACCATCGTCAGCGAGAGACCGTCCACGCCCAGGTGATAAGAGGCGTTGATGGCAGCGTACCAGGTATTTTTAATCTCATACTGAAAACCAGCCACGTCGGCATCAAATCGGAACCACAGCAGCAAGGAGAAAGCCAGCGGTACCAGGGAGCCGATCAACGCCACCCAGCGCAAGAGGGTCTTCTCCTCACGCGGCAGGAAGAGTAAAACAAGCGCCACCAGCGTGGGGGAGAACAAGATCAGGGTCAGCAAATGTTCCGTGATAAATTCCATCAGTCACTCCTGGATACCTACTTCTAAGGCTGCAGCAGGGTGTAGATATAATAGAAAAGCGTTGTAAATGCCAGCACAAAAGCGATCAGCATGTACTGCTGGATACGTCCGGTTTGAATAGGGCGCAAGAAGCGCGCCAGCGACTGGAATAAACTGGCTGAGCCATCTCCAATTAGGCCGTTAATGACAGGTTTATCAATATATTCGCGCAAGAAGCTGCCCACGCGCGAAGATAAGCGCGCCACGGCGTGCAAGAAGCCGTCGATCACTCCCCGGTCGAGGAACTGGTTGGTAAATACCTCCGCTACCCAAATCAGCGGGCGCACAACATACCTGTCGTAAATTTCGTCGAAGTAATACTTATTCTTCAAAAGTGGGATTTGGAAGCGATCCTCCGCAACAGTTTTCACCCGGCTGTAATACCACAAGCCCAGACCCAAACCACCCAGGCTGACTACCAGCGAGGTGATTAAGGGGATAATATTGAACGAAAGTGTTTCGGGGTGTTCGGGTAGCGAGCCGCCGACAAATTCGTGAAACCAATTGGGCACCAAGCCACCCGAAAGCGCTTCGGGGATACCCACCCAGCCTGCCGCAATGGCGAAGATTGCCAGGATCGTTAGCGGCAGCCACATTGTCCACCGCACTTCTTGGGCGTGCTCTGCCGCTTCGGTGCGCGGCTTACCACCAAAGGTGAGCACGATCTGGCGCATGGTGTAGAAAGCCGTCAGCAGCGCCGCCAATCCCAGGACCACAAAAACCAATGGGGCGTGCTGGAAAGCATCTGCCAGGATCTCATCCTTCGACCAGAAGCCAGCCGTCACAAAGGGGAAGCCTGCCAAAGCCAATCCCCCTGCCAGGAAAGTGATATAGGTGATTGGCATCTTCTTGCGCAGCCCGCCCATATTGAACATATCTTGGGGGTCAATATGCTTACCGGTGTGGAACACGCCGTGCTCCATCCCATGGATCACCGCACCAGAGCCAAGGAAGAGCAGCGCTTTAAAGAAGGCATGCGTGATGAGATGAAAAGTAGCGGCCACATACCCACCAATCCCCAGGGCAGCGATCATATAGCCCAATTGCGAGATAGTAGAATAAGCTAGCACGCGCTTGATATCATTCTGCGCTACGGCGATCGTAGCCGCAAATAACGCCGTAAAGGCCCCGATCCCAGCCATCGCCAGCATCGGTGGAGTGAATGCCCCGTGCTCCATCCCCGCAGAGAGTAGCGGGTACATGCGGATTACTGCGTAAACTCCCGCCGAGACCATCGCCGCAGCATGAATCATAGCCGAAACCGGCGTTGGGCCTTCCATCGCATCGGGCAACCATACATGCAGCGGGAACTGCGCTGACTTGCCAACCGTACCAATGAAAAGCAGAATACCGATCGAGGCGGCTACCGACATCCCAAAGAAGCCCGGCATTTCCACCAGGTGATGCAGCACCTCTTCATTCCAGAAGATCTCCCGGAAGCTGAGCGTGCCGGTGGCAGAATACAGCCAAGCAATGCCCAGGAGCATGAACACATCGCCAACGCGGGTCGTCATGAACGCCTTGATCATCGCATTGCGAGCCGACTCTTTGCCGTACCAGAAGCCGATCAAGAGGTACGAGCATAAGCCCATCACTTCCCAGCCCACAAACATAGTCAGCAGATTATCCGAGAGTACCAGCGTGTACATGCCAAATGCAAACAGCCCGATAAAAGCAAAGAAACGCGAGTACATCGGCTCGATGGAAGGCACGGTGTGCTTGTGACCGTGTTCGTCCGTCACCGTGGCGCCGTGCGGCGGCAAACCTTTACGGTCGTGATCTCCCTTGGGCTGGCCGAAGTTATGGTAGCCGATAGAGTAGATGAAAATCATCAACACCGTCCAGGCAACGAAGAAAACACTGACGGCAGTTAGTGGATCGACCAGCACACCGACCTTGAACCACCCATCTCCTACAGGAAGCCAGTTGAGCACAGATTCGAAGGGGTGCTCACCGAGGTGCTCAACCGATATCGCCTGAAAAAAAACGATCATACTGCCCAGCCACGAGAGCAACGCCGCACCTACTGCAATCGAGTGGCTGAGCGCCCGGCCGCGGTTGGTGAACAGAATGATCAGGAAAAACGCCAGCAAAGGTGGCAGGGGAAGGAGCCAGACCAGGGTTTGGATATCCATAATCTCCTCTCTACCACTTCAACAGGTTCATCTCATCCGCCACCACCGATTTGCGCTGACGGTAGATCGAGATGATCAGTGCCAAGCCAACAGCCACTTCAGCCGCAGCCACGGCAAAAACGATGATTGCAAATACCTGCCCGGCAATGTCTTCCACAGCGCGATAGCGCCAGAAAGCCAGCAGGTTGATGTTCACCGAGTTCAGCATTAGCTCAATTCCCAGCAAGATGGCAATCGCATTCTTGCGCGCCAGCACACCATACAAGCCGATGCTGAATAGCGCTGCAGCAAAGATTAGGTACCAGGATAGAGGGATCATTGTTTCTTCTTCTCCCAGGCAATATAAATGGCGCCGACCATCGCCGCCACCAACAAAATAGAAGCCAGTTCAAAGGGCACAACATACGCGTCTGGCGAAACCAGTGCCAATCCTAATTGGCGCAGCGGGTCTGCATCCTCAGCCAGCGCAGGCAGAGGCGTGTTCAACCCCGTCCAATAGATCAGGATCGCCACCAGGCCTACAAAGAGCAGCAACGCTACCAGCGCTGCCAGCGACCAGGTGGAATTGACCTGCGGGCCGCGATCCTGCATCATCCGCCGTGTGAGCATGGCAGCAAAAATGAACAGGATGGCAATTGCCCCAATATAAACTACCACCTGCACCACAGCAAAGAAGCCAGCCTCCAGCAGCACGTAGAAAACCGCCACGCCGAACAATGTCACAATTAACCATAACGCAGCATGGACAAGGTTGCGTGAAGTGACAACCAGGAAAGCAGCGACCAGGGTGACCGCAGCTACAATCAGGAATATTATTTGAAGAACACCCATAGACTCTATCCTAACCTATCTCAGATACAGGCGGTTCTGGCGCGATCGCCAGAGGACGAGGCTCCCCCACTCGCTTGCGAGCCTTGATCCGATAATTCTGTAACAGCCAGATCACCCCGCCAGCCAACAGCAGGTTGGCAAGGAGGTGCGCGCCCAGGCGTACCCAGGGGTACGCGCCTGGAACCAGACTCAGGCTACCGACAATTTTATCCACCACTGCCGTCACCATCAGCAGCGCCAGCCCAAGGGGTGTGAGGAACTTCCAGTTGAAATTGAGCATCTGGTCGATGCGCAAACGCGGCATCGAGATGCGGATCAGTACGACAAAAAAATAGACGAAGAAAGTCTTGATGAAAAAGTATGCCACACCCAGGATAGGGAAAGATTCAGCTCCCGGCCCACGCCAGCCACCCAGGAACAGGGTGGCGGTCAACGCGGAGATCGTGAAGGCATGCAAGAACTCGCCAACATAGAACATACCAAATTTCAGGCCCGAATATTCGGTCTGGTAGCCCGCAACCAGCTCCGACTCGGCTTCCAGCAGGTCGAATGGAGCGCGCCCGGTCTCTGCCATTGAAGAAATAAAAAAGATCAAAGCTGCCAGCGGAGCAAGGGCTACATACCAGATTTGCTGCGACTCCACCAGGCTGTTGATCCCCATCTCACGCCCCAGCAGCACCGGCACCAGCAAAGCCAGCACCATGGGCACTTCATACGACACCATCTGCGCTACAGCACGAAAGGCGCCCAGCAGTGCATACTTATTATTTGAAGACCATCCCGCCATGATGATGCCCAGCATGCCAATCGCCCCCACTGCTACCAGGTACAGCACACCGACATTGACATCAGTGCCGAATATCGTTGGGGCAAAAGGGATTACTGCCCAGGTGAGTAGCACCGCTGAAACCGAGAGGATTGGCGCCAGGTTGTAAACAACTCTATCCGCACCCTTCGGGGTGATGTATTCCTTGGTAAAGATTTTAATCATATCCGGGAGAGTCTGGAAAATGCCCCAAGGTCCCACGCGATTAGGCCCCAGGCGATCCTGGATGCGGGCGTACAGCTTACGCTCCAACCAGATGGTGAAGATCACCAGTGCTAGACCAAAGGTGCCCACCGCCCCAGCCCCGAGGAACTTGAGAATCGCATTGACTGCACCTTCCGCCAACCCCCACCCCAACAATAACTCTCGCAACCAGGAGGCAATAAATGTGATCGGATCGATCAGAAAATTCATTCCTCTCTCCTTAAACCAACTCAGACTTCATTGATAGAAACAAACAAAAGGCTGAGGGAAAATTCCTTCAGCCTCAACCATCATTGTAATGATAAACCTCATACCCACTCTAGCACACCCTTGCGCCAGGCTGCTACAAGCTCAGCAAAGAGGATCGCGATGAACAACACGCCAGAGAGAACACCGAAAAGTGGCATCTGGTCAAAGGCGACTGCCCAGGGGAAAAGGAAAACTAATTCAACATCAAATATCAGGAAGGTGAGAGCAAAGATGTAGTATTGAACCCGGAATTGAACCCACGGGCTTCCTACCACCTCCATGCCACATTCATACACTTCGTCTTTGATGTGATTAGGGCGTTTGGGATTGATCAATGCTGCCAGAATGATTGGAGCCCCAGGAAATAGAGCAACAATCAACAAGAAGAGACCGATAAATAACCAGTCATTCAGCATGCATATCTCCTTAGATTAAACCTGGAAACACCTTCTAGGTGTTCTCTCCCAGGAGGATATAAGCCTGGTGCATTTTGGGTAGTGTGCTGCCAGCACAGCGCACTCATTTTACCACAATCAAAGGGGGTGCTATAACGATTTTGTCTCTGGAGGCAAAGCAAGCCGCGGATTCCCTACACCCGCGACGCAAATCGCCGGAGAAATTTGGATGCATTGCTAAACTCAGACTTGATGCACGTTGGCGACAATAATCATCACACACCCCAGACAGCGAAAGGGAAGTATAATCGGGCTAGCAGGCGGATCTGTGAATGGGCCGTACTGCGGATAAATTTTGAATAGTAGACAACACAGGTGCCTCTCGATGCGTTTCGAAGAATTAAACTGGTTAGATGTTGAAAACTACCTCAAGGGCGATGACCGCCTGATTCTGATCCTGGGCGCCTGCGAGCAGCACGGCTATTTGAGCCTGCTGAGCGACTCGCAGATCCCCCAGGCGCTGGCAGATGCCGCCAGCCAAAAGAGTGGCGTGCTGGTGGGGCCCGCCCTCCATTTCGGCTCATCGCCCTACTTCATGGATTATCCCGGCACACTCAGCCTACGCGTTAGCACTCTGTTGGACGCGGTTGAGGATCTGGCGCGCTCTGCCTACCGCCATGGATTCCGCCGGATACTGATCCTGAACGGCCACGGCGGGAATGACCCGGCACGGGCACGCCTCTATGAAGTAGCCAACGATCTCCCCGACCTGCACTTGGCCTGGTATGCCTGGTGGCAGGCGCACAGCGTCAGTGCTGTTGCCCAGAAGTATGGACTGAAATCCTTCCACGCCGGGTGGATCGAGGCCTTCTCCTTCACGCGCACCTGCGACCTGCCGGAAGGGGAAAAGATTCCCCCGTACATCCCGGGTCTGGTGGGGTCTGTGCGCGCTCGCCAGCTTTATGGAGATGGGGTATTCGGCGGACCGTACCAGGTTGAGCCAGCTATCATGGACGAAATATTTGGTGCTGCCTTACAGGATATCTTAGCACTGCTTAAATTCGAGGAGAACTAAACCATGCAACCACCTGAAAAAGAAATCATCATCGCTGACCTGGCCCCCAAGCCCATCGGGCCCTATTCGGCTGGAATCCGCTTTGGACACCTAGTCTTCACAGCCGGGCAGTTGGGGATTGATCCCGCCACTGGCAAGTTGGTAGCAGATGGCGTGGAGGCAGAAACGCGCCAGGCGCTCAAGAACTTGCAGAACATTCTTGAATCTGCCGGGTCATCTCTCACTCAGGTTGTCAAAACCACCGTTTTCCTGCGCGACATGGGCGACTTCAGCCGCATGAACGCCGTGTATGGACAATTCTTCAGCGAGAAGCCCCCGGCGCGTTCGGCGGTGCAGGTTGCCGCGTTGCCCCTCGGAGCAGCCGTTGAGATCGAAGCGATCGCCATATCGGCAATAGCCCAAGACGATTGAGCACCCGATTTGACTGGTGAACCCATCCCGCTGGCTGATGATGGGCGGCAGGCGCGCATGCCCACCGTTTCAATCATTGTCCCCTGCTACAATGAGCAAGCCACTATCACCTGGCTGCTGGACGCGATTGCAGCGCAAACCTACCCCCGCCAGGATCTTGAGCTAGTGATTGCCGATGGCATGTCAACAGATGCAACCCGCCAGCGCATCGCCGATTACCAGCAACAGCATCCCGATCTAGATCTCCGCATCGTAGATAATCCGCAGCGTGCCATCCCATCCGCACTGAACCGGGCAATCGAGGCTGCGCGGGGCACCTATATTGTGCGCCTCGACGCCCATTCGATGCCTGATAAGCATTACATCGAACGCTGTATCCAAGCGCTGCAAGCGGGCAAAGGCGATAACGTCGGCGGCGTTTGGGAAATCCTCCCCGGCGGGGAGGGATGGGCAGCCCAGGGCATTGCTATTGCCGCGGCGCACCCTTTAGGAGTAGGAGATGCCCGTTACCGCGTCGGTGGTGAAGCCCAGATGGTGGACACCGTACCGTTTGGCAGCTTCCGTCGCGAGCTAGCCCTGCAATTAGGCAAGTTCGATGAGAGCCTGCTGACCAATGAGGATTATGAATTCAACACCCGCCTGCGAAAGACAGGCGGTAAGATCTGGCTGGATCCGGCTATCCGCTCACGTTATTTCGCCCGCAGCACAATCACCGCGCTTGCTGGGCAGTACTGGCGCTATGGATATTGGAAGGCGCAGATGCTCAGACGCTACCCAGAGACGATCCGCTGGAGGCAGTTCATGCCCCCGGCTTTTGTCCTCTCCCTGACCGTTCTGGGAGCACTGGCGTTTTGGATCCCTATGGCTGCATGGTTGCTGGCAACCGAAATACTGATCTACACGTTGGCTTTGACCATTGCAGGCGCGCAAGCGGCTGCCAAGCACCGCCAGCCAATGCTGCTGCTCAGCACACCCCTGGCAATTGCCTGCATGCATCTTGCCTGGGGAACAGCACTGGTTTGGGGTTTGCTGCGACCTCCGGCAAGGATTAACAGTTAAAAGTATAATGTAAGTGATGACTCACCCGAAAGCCATCCCGTCTCAAAGCCCTCTTCGCCTGCGCATCCGCGAGCGGCGGATCTTGCTTGTGTTTGGCGATATTTTGATGGGGGTGATCGCTCTCTTGATCGCATTGTTGTTCTGGTCCTCGGCGGATGTCGCCCGGTCCTTCTCGATGGACTTCCTGCGCCGCACACCGGGATGGTTCTTTTTGCTACCGTTGGTATGGCCGATCCTAATGTTGTGGCTTTACGAGGATCACCGGGCGCGCAGCATGGAAATGACCCTGCGTGGGATTGGTCTGGCAGCCGGCCTCGGGTTGGGGCTATATCTACTGCTCTACTTCACCTCCGAGCCCAATTCGCTTCCACGCCTGGGCGTGGCGATCTTCATTATTGCTGTTTCAATCCTCTCACTCATCTGGCGCCTGTCATACATTCGCATCTTCACTGCACCGCAGTTCTTACGACGGGTTTTGCTGGTTGGAGCAGGTGAGACGGGAAAGATCATGCTTAGAATCATCGGCGAAATGAATCCGAAGCCATTTATCCTGGCAGGGATCATTGACGATGACCCGGATAAGATCGGCTCCCAGATCGATGGCCTGGAAGTCTTTGGCGGCGGCGATATCTTGCTGGAAACAATCCATAAACACAGCATCACTGACCTGATCGTAGCCATTTCCGGGCGCATGAATGGCAGTATGTTCCAGGCATTGTTGGATGCACAAGAAACGGGTATTGACATCACACGCATGCCAGTTGCCTACGAAGAATTACTCAACCGTGTTCCCATTCGTTATCTAGAAGCCGATTGGATTCTGCGCTCATTTGTTGATCAGACGCGCGTAAATACCTTGTATGAAATGACCAAGCGTTTGCTAGATATCCTCGGCGGCCTGATCGGCCTGGCGGTTTTACTGTTCATCTTGCCTATGGTTTCTCTGGCAACCTTGGTGGATAGCGGCTTGCCGATCTTCTACACTCAAACTCGCCTGGGGCGCGCCGGGCAAAGCTATAAGATTTACAAATTCCGCACGATGCGCCAGAACGCCGAACCGGATGGACAGCCTCGTTGGGCAGAAGAGAACGACCAGCGTGCTACTGCCGTCGGGCGCGTCTTGCGCAAGACCCATCTCGATGAGATCCCCCAGGTGATCAATGTATTGCGCGGCGAGATGAGCCTGGTTGGGCCGCGCGCTGAGCGCCCCGAATTGGTGGCGTGGTTCCAACAGCATGTTCCCTTCTACCGCGCCCGCCTCCTTGTCCGCCCAGGCATCACCGGTTGGGCTCAGGTTAATCAGGAATATGCAGCTACGATTGACGAGACGATTGAAAAACTGGAATATGACCTTTATTACATCAAGCACCGGAGCCTGATCATGGACTTACGCGTGATCATGCGCACCCCGATGATGGTGCTCGGCCTGCGAGGAAGATGAACTTGAAGCAATCTATCCTCTTTCGCAACCGCACCCTCCTGGTGGGTGATCTTTTCTTGATCGTTGTCTCCGTTCTGGGCAGCTTTGTTCTGCGCGTCAACCTGGGCGCACGCCTAGTGGATTTTGCCTTCCAGATCTCCGTGATGGCAGGGATCGCCCTGCTCATCAAGCCCATTGTTTATTACCGCTTTGGCCTTTACCGCCGCCTGTGGGTTTACGCCAGCATCCAGGAAGTGAAATTAATTGCCGCTGCCGTCACCACAGCCTCGATCCTGAGCGGTGTCACGGTGACACTGCTCACCTTCTTCGTCCCCTTCGAAGACTATTCACGAAGTGTCTTGTTCATTGACTGGATGCTCTCCCTCATCGCTGTTGGCGGGCTACGCTTTTCCCTGCGCCTGGTCTCGGAAAGCCAGTCCAAGGCGGCCAGCCAGCACAGCCGGGCGCGCCGGGTGCTGGTGGTTGGCGCAGGAGATGCCGGCGCTCTGGTGGTACGGGAGATGCAACGCAATCCACAGGCAAACTTGGCCCCGGTCGGTTTTGTCGATGATGATCCCACCAAACACAAGCAGCAGATCCATAGTGTTCCGGTATTAGGCCAGCTAGATAACCTTGACCATTTAATCCAATCATACAAGATCGAAGAGGTGATCATTGCCATCCCCAGCGCAGCAGGGCAAGTGGTGCGTAAAGTGGCAGAGACCTGTCGCCAGAACAACGTGTCTTTCCGCACCATGCCCAGCATTCACGAGTTGATCGGGGGAAAAATTAGCGTCAACCGCCTGCGCGAGGTAGATATCACCGATCTGTTGCGCCGCTCCCCAGCTCATATTGACAATGAATTAATCGCCTTGAGCCTCAAAGATCGCCGGGCCCTGATCACAGGTGCGGGTGGGTCGATTGGGCGTGAGCTTTGCCGCCAGGTTGCCCGCTGGGAGCCTGCGGAATTAATCTTGCTGGGTCATGGCGAGAATAGCATCTTTGAAACCCTGATCGAGCTGGAACACGACTTTCCAGAGCTAAAGGTACACCCTGCCATCGCCGATATTCGCGATCAAGAACGGCTCAATGCAATCTTTGCCCAACACCGCCCGCAGGTGGTGCTGCACACAGCCGCCCATAAGCACCTGCCGCTCATGCAGGTCAATATCGAGGAAGCCATCACGAATAATATCCTCGGCACACGGAATGTGGTGAATGCGGCGTTGGCTTACCCCGTCGAGCGGCTGGTGATGATTTCCACAGATAAGGCGATTTGCCCAACGAGCGTGTATGGGGCAACCAAGAGGATTGGGGAGATGATCGTTTTGGATGCTGCCCGGCATGGCGGAAGCCCATTCTCCGTCGTGCGCTTTGGCAATGTATTGGGCAGCCGCGGCAGCGTCATCCTGGTCTTCAAGCGCCAGATCGCCAGCGGCGGCCCGGTGACAGTCACCCACCCCGATATGCACCGCTACTTCATGACCATCCCAGAAGCCGTCCACCTGGTTCTGCAGGCATTTGCCATGGGCCAGGGCGGAGAAGTATTCGTGCTGAATATGGGAGAGCAAGTTCGCATTCTAGAGTTAGCCGAAGATCTGATCCGCCTCTCTGGCCTGGAGCCTGGCAAAGATATCGAGATCGTCTTCACCGGTATCCGTCCCGGTGAAAAGCTGCGTGAGGCCCTGTGGGATGAGGGTGCCAATTACCAGCCCACCCTGCACCCTGATGTGTTATGGTTGGATGAGGAAGAGACGCTCAATGGTAACCTGCTCCGTACAACAATAGACCACCTGATCCAGCTTGCCCGCCAAGGCGACACAGAAAGTATTGTCGCTTTGCTGGACAAGTCCATCCCTGGCGCTGCAGTTACCACCTCCCCACCAACCGACCTGACTTCCATACTCTAATGATGACCAATACTGCTTTAGAAATGGGCCAATTCCTCGATCAGCACCCCGAGGCGCACATTCTGCAATGCCCAGCCTGGGGCGAGTTGAAAGCCCAGTTCGGCTGGCAAGT
>JAFGBV010000202.1 GCA_016932955.1 Anaerolineales bacterium
AGTGACACGATGGACGACATCATCGAGAGGCTACGCGAGACGGATCCCTTCGATACCGAGCAGGTTGTGGCCATTGGTACCGAAGGCCTCCAGGAAGCAGTTAAGAACATGCCTGGTGTTCCGACCTACGGATATATCGGCTTTGTCGGCTGGGACGAGCACTACTGGACCAACTGGCCTGGCAGCGAAAACGCCTATTGCGCACCTTACACACACTGGCCCAACTTCAAGTACATGACTCCATTCCTGAAACCCACCGGCACATAAGGTATTTCAGGTTATCGTTCTCCCCAGGGGGCTCCCCCCTGGGGAGCCAATTCTTCACTTCTCCAGTGGTTTCTGCTGACAAGAGGTATGACTCGTCGACGCGAACTGAAGAACACGCGAGGGTAAAGCCATGACATTCCTGAAACGATATCTCATCCCCCGTCTGTTTCAATACATTTTGATTATTTGGCTGGGCATCACCATTGTTTTCTTCATCCCCAGACTCACCCCGAACGACCCTGTCATGGCTATGATCAGCCAGATGAAGGCGCGCGGTGCAACATTGGAGCCGGGCGCGATGGACGGCATCATCCGCGACCTGACTGAGATGTATGGCCTGGAGGGTTCCTGGCTCGATCAATACTGGGCTTTTTGGGTCCGGCTGTTCCACGGTGATTTTGGCGTTTCCTTCTTCAATTTCCCCGTGCGCGTTAACCAACTCATTGCTACCGCCTTACCCTGGACTTTGGGACTCATGCTGACCACGACTGCCATCTCGTGGATAGTAGGAAATATCTTTGGTGGATTGGCGGGGTACTTTTCCCGGAAAGGTTGGTCGCGGATCCTGGATGCCATCGCCATGGTGATCCGCCCACAGCCTTATTACATCTTTGCCTTCGGGATGCTTCTGCTTCTCGCCTGGGTCGTGCGCTTGTTTCCTGTTACCGGCGGGTCGTCCTTGGGAGCCACACCCACCTTCACCTGGGCCTACATCAAAGATGTCCTTTGGCATTCGTCCTTGCCGGCCCTCTCGATGGTTATCCTGGGTACGGCGGTCAATTTCCAGACCATGAAGCTGATCGTGCAGAATGTCAACGCCGAGAATTTCGTCCAGTATGCCAAGCTAGGCGGCGTTACGGAAGACCGTATCGTGGGAAAGTACGTCATCCGCAATGCCTTGATGCCGCAAATCACCGGCCTGGCACTTTCGCTTGGGCAAATCTTCAGCGGGGCGTTGATCACGGAGATCGTTTTTTCTTACCCCGGTTTGGGAATGCTGCTGTATAACTCCGTCATCCGAGCAGACTACAACCTGATCATGGGGATCACCATGCTATCTATCGTCGGCATCACGACGGCGATCCTGATCGTGGATCTGATGTATCCCTTGTTTGATCCACGGGTGAGATACTATTAAGGAGATCAGTCACGTGAAAGTCATCAGAGATCTGTTCCGAGATTATCGCTTCTGCTTCAGCTTCATCGTGCTGGTGATCATCCTGGCCATGGCCCTCCTGTCCTTCTTTTCGCCGTACGACCCGACTATGTGGTTTGTCGTTCCAAGAGATATGAGACCGTCGGCCGAGTACCTGCTCGGCACCGATTCGAATGGGCAGGATATCTTCTGGCAGGCCACTTATGCAGTGCGCAATTCCTTGATCATCTCACTCATCGCCGCATCGGTTTCCAGGGTGATTGCCGTCCTGGTCGGCATGGTTGCCGGTTATGCACGCGGCAATACCGACCGGATATTGATGTTTATCGGTGACGGCCTGCTGGTTATCCCGCTCTTCCTGATCCTGGTAATGTTGGCCATGATGGTGCGAGAACATATGAACATGGTGGTTCTGGGATTGATGCTGTCGGCCTTCGGTTGGGCATGGGATGCGCGGGTGATCCGCTCGATCATCATCAGCTTGCGTGAGCGAGATTTCACCAAGACGGCCATCCTGTCAGGCACGAGGACAGTCAAGCTGGTATTGAACGAATACATGCCCTTTGCCACACCATTGATCTTCTCGACGTTGATCAACAATATATCCTGGGCGATTGGATTGGAGATGACGCTGGCACTTCTTGGGTTGGTCGATGTCAATGTTCCCACCCTGGGCACGATGCTGAATTGGGCGATCACTTACCAGGCCATGTTTTTAGGACGCTGGAATTGGGTCTTGACGCCGGTGGTCTTATCGGTTTTCATGTTTATCGCTCTCTACTGGCTTTCGGTCAGCATCAGCGAGTATCTGGATCCAAGAACGCGTATCCAAAGAGTTGGAGTGTAGTGGAGACAAAGCCATGACCGGAGAGAAACAAACCATCCTACGAACCGATCAACTCAAAGCGTTCTATGTTCTGGAAATGTATGGCGCGCGGAAGATCGTCAAAGCCGTCAATGATGTGGATCTTAAGATTTATGAAAACGAAATCTACGGCATCGCCGGCGAAAGCGGCTGCGGCAAAACCACGCTGTTGAAAGCACTTTTTGCCGATATTGTGCCGCCCCTGCGACTGATCGGCGGCAACGTCTATTATCGGGTCAACGGGCAGGAAGAAGTCGATGCCACCCTATTGAGTCAGGAGGGAAAGCGCAAGCTGCGGCTGGCCTATATCTCCAATGTTCCGCAGGGTTCAATGAGCGTGCTCAATCCGGTGTTGAAGATCAAAGAGACCTATAAAGACTTCATCAACAGCCACATCGACAGGCAGAGACGCAAAGAAATCCTCGAACTGGCCCGCGAGCAGCTCGTGGAGTTGGGTTTGCCCCCCAAAGTCCTCGACCTCTACCCACACCAGCTATCAGGTGGAATGCGTCAGCGCGTGACCATCGCACTGGCAGCACTGCTAAAACCGCGCATCATGATCGGCGATGAGCCCACCACAGCTCTCGATGTTGTGGTGCAGCGTGGCGTGATCCAGATGCTTAAAATCATCCAGGAGAATCTCAAGAATACGATGATCCTGGTCACGCATGATATGGGCGTGCATGCCAACATCGCGGACCGGATCGGCATCATGTATGCCGGGAAGATTGTTGAAGAGGCGACCACCGAATTGATCTTTGGCAAGCCATTGCATCCCTATACCCAATTCTTGATCGACTCATTGCCCAAATTCGGAGATAAGCATTTACGCACCAGCGTGCCCGGCAGCCCGCCCTCGCTGGCCGACCTGCCTGCCGGCTGCCCCTTCCACCCGCGTTGCCCGCATGTCATGGAAATTTGCCGCCAGCAAATGCCGGGCTTCTTTTATCCGGATGAAACCCATAAAGTTGCCTGCTGGTTATTTGGAGAAGGAAAGCATGGATAAGCTGCTTGAGGTAAACGAACTGACCAAAAGATACTCCCAGGGCAGTCTGCTATCGAGGATCGTATGTACGGCCGCGGATCATGTCAGCTTTGATATTAATCCGGCGGAAATCTTCACCCTGGCCGGCGAAAGCGGCTGCGGCAAAACCACCACGGCGAACCTCATCCTCGGTTTTGAAGAAGCCACCTCCGGGGACATTTTCCATAACGGAAACCGGCAGACCCGCAAGCAGAAGGTCTGGCTCACCGAAGGCGTGCAAGCGATCTTCCAGGATCCATTCTGCACCTTCAACCCGCTGCGGACGGTCGATTCCTATTTTCACGAAACTGTGCGAAACTACCGGCTGGCCCGTTCCAAACAGGAAGCCATTGATTGGATCGATCAGAAACTACGTCTGGTAGGCCTGACCTATCAGGAATTCACGGGGAAATACCCGAGTGAATTTTCCGGCGGGCAGCTCCAGCGCATCTCGATCGCCCGGGCACTGGTCACTGATCCGAAACTGATTATCGCAGATGAACCGGTGTCCATGGTCGATGCCTCTCTACGCATGTCGATTGTCAACTTGTTCAAGGAACTCAGGGACAAACTGGGGGTGAGCATCCTCTATATCACCCACGACTTGGCAACGGCATATTATGTCAGTGACCGTATTGCCATCATGTTCCGCGGTAACATTATTGAAATGGGAACGGTGGAACAGGTCTTGATGAATCCCAAGCATCCGTACTCAAAGCTGCTGCGCGACTCCATCCTCGAAGCGGATCCAACAAAACGCAAGACCACGAACATCTCGCTTTCCGAATTGGAATCTGAAGAGTATCTGCGGCAGGGCTGCAAATTTGCAGGCCGGTGTCCGGATGCCATGGAAACCTGTAAGAGTGTACCTCCAAAGGATATATACATTGACGAGGTACTTGTCAAGTGCCACAAATATACGTGAATCTACAGATGATGGGTATCAATAGGTCAGATTTGTCGAGCAGGTAGCGAATGCTGCCTGAACTCAAGGGACATACTCGCGTCACGGCATCAAAACCGGGAAAAACCGCGCTATGGAAACTTTTCACAATCGGTCGAGTTTTTTATGCGTAAAATACCGAAGCTATCATTATTGTGTCCATCAATTGGGAGCTTGACAGACTATCTTTTATACTAAGCGCACGCTAAAATTTCAAAGTTTTCTGTCATAAGACGTGCCAATTCGTCGGTGTATTCGTCCAGGTTGTTCAGCAC
>JAFGBV010000203.1 GCA_016932955.1 Anaerolineales bacterium
ACTAGCCCGTTGGCTCGAAGCCAATATTCCAGAAGGACTGACTGTCTTTGCCTTCCCGGCTGCTCACCGGCGCTTGATCCGCACTACCAACGGGCTGGAACGCACAAGCCGCGAAGTGCACCGCCGGACGCGGGTCGTGGGCATTTTTCCCAACGAGGCTGCCTGCTTGCGTCTGGTCAGCGCTATCCTGATGGAGATCGACGACGCCTGGCAGGCTGGTCGCGTGTACCTTACTTTCGAAGAAGAGGCGCCGCCGTCGTAGCCGTAGTGGCTGTGGAAAAGTGGGCAGTGCTTTTCTGTCCACTTTTCCACAGCCTGCATTTGATTTTTTAAGGAGCTTTACAGGCTTCCTATGGATGCCAGACTACTTTTACAGAAAAATACTTGCACTATCGAAACAACGCCGTTCTCAAGGAACAATGGATAGTTGTGTAGATTTCACTCGAGTATTTGAAGAGTACCTGTACACCCATTGCAGTAATATTCCGCTCGATGAAGCCCAAGCGAAAGAATTAGATGCCTTTGTGGATTGGGGGAAGAAAAAAATTGGGCCTATGAACTCCTATTTATGGGCTATCAGCCGATACTACGAATATGCAGGCAATAACACCATGCGGCATTACGCCAACCAGCTTCGGGGACAGGCCATTACCAAGAAACGGTCAAAACGACCAAGTCTATCATTACAGAAAATCGAAGGGGTTAGGATAAAAGAAGTCGAAGCGCTAAAAAGGATTGGAATAACGAATGTAAAACAACTTTTGGAAGCTGGCTCTACGCCAAATTCCCGTATAGAACTGTCGCAAAAAACAGGAATGCTTCTGGAAACAATAACCGAGTTGGTCAAGATAGCAGATTTGTGCCGTATCTCAGATATCAAGGGCGTTCGTGTCCGGTTGCTATATGATACCGGGTTCGACAGCCTCGAAAAGATTGCTGCCCAAGACCCCGAAGAAATGCGCGATCAAATCGTGAAGGTCTGTGATAGAGAAAAAATTTCCGCCAGACATCCAACTTTGGTTGAAACAAAATTTTGGATTGAGCAGGCTAAGAACTTACCCCAAATGGTTGTGTATTGAGCAAATTTTGTAGCCGCGTAATCCGGCTCGCACCGGACGGTGCAGGTCGCCCAAAGGGTACGCAAGGCGAAGAGAGGAATTTGGTTCGAATTCAAGAAGGGGTTGCGGCCAATCCGCCCCGCCAGTGCAGCGAACGTACGGATACCATATGGTGGCCGCAATGAGAAAGGAGGGCTGATGGCGATCGATTGGAGTGAGGTAAAGAGGATCTTATCACCGATCAAAGGTGATGATGATCTATGCAGGCGATTGCGGGGATCGTTCTCGTATCCATTTGTGCGTGAGGCGTTCAATTTCACAATGAAGGAGCTTATCAGCTATACCCAGTGCTTATTGGGGGGCGATTCGCGCGGCCGCTATACAGATTATGTCACCAGGCTGGTAAGTATCCTTACAGAATTGGATCACGCAGGGGTGGTGGACCTGCTGGATCTGATCGCCAGGACGGAGTCACGGGCGAAATGGGAGAACTTCTGCGAGCAAAGCGGGGTGGATGCCCAGGATGTCGCTACGGTGTGGAAGTATCTTGTTTTTTGGTTCATCCCGATGGAGAAATACCTCAGCGGTTTAGTGCGTGATGACTCTGCCACAAGGGAGGCGATCAAGGAATTAGGGGGAGCGGGGATCCGCACCAATCTGCAATTGCTGCAGCGGGGAATCAGCACGGCGGGGCGGAAGGAATTGGCCAATTCGAGCGGGCTGCCAGAGACAGTCATCCTGGAACTGGTGAACCTGGCTGATCTTTCGCGCATGCCCTGGGCGAGCAAGGCGACGATCTCGAATATCATGGGGGCAGGGTACGGCAGCATTGCGCAACTGGCTAATGCCGATGCGGAGCAGCTCTACGCGGATTTCTTCCGTTATGGCAAGGCGATCGGTAAAAACCTGAAATTGGGCAATGAGATCGAAAACATCTACCGGATCGCGAAAATCGTGCCTGCACTGCTATGATGGATCTTCGCATAGGAGTTGGGAAAGGAGATGGGACAACATGAACCAGTCACCCGGGCGATACGGGAGCGGAATTTCATCCAGGAGGCGATGATGCTGGCGAAAGAAATGATGCAAAAGATGTTCTATCATAATGATCAGGCTAACGAGCGCATCCTTGACTGCGCGGCGAAGCTTGAGGCGGGTCAACGCTGCGCGCCGTCGATATTCGGGCGCACACTGGAAGAGATGCTCTTTCACATGTTCCGCACGGAGTGGGTGTTTCGCACGCTGGCGCAGGAGGGGAGGATCGAGCCAAGCGAGATGCCCCGCCCGGAGCAATTCCCTAACCTGGAGGCGCTGCGCGCCTTCTGGGGGGAGGAAAAGCAAAAACGGCGAGCGATGCTGGAGGACATGGATGAGGATGGGCTTGCCAGCCGGGTGAGCGTACAGGAACGGGACGTCAGCATCACATCGATCGCAGTGTGGGTGATGCTGACGCAGGTGCTGATGCACAACCAGCAACACCGCAGCGAGGCAGCGGCGCTGCTCACCAGTTACGGGCAATCTCCCGGCGACCTGGATTTCATCTTTTTTGCGTGATATTCTTGTGGTAGAATCCCGAACGCATAGCTTGGTGAACTCAGGCTATACGTGAGGATTTCCTGTGACGGACCTACGGTAAGCATCCCTGTGATTGGATAACGTGCTGGCGTTTCAGCCGCCTGGACGCTATCCGTGGTACTTCTGCTAAGAAGTACAGTTCTTGTTGGAATCAGATCACACAGAGGAACTATGCTTACCGTTCATCATTTAACCAAGGCTTTTGAAGTTCAAAATTTATTCGAAGAGGTGTCTTTCAGCCTGAATCCGGGGGAAAGGGTGGGACTGGTGGGCCTGAATGGCTGCGGCAAGACGACGCTGCTGCGCATCCTGGCGGGGCTGGAAAACCCGACCAGCGGGTATGTGAGCCGAGAGGCAGACCTGCGGATCGGGTATCTGCCGCAGGGGTTCGAGCCAGAAGGGCAGGCGACGCTGGCTGAGACGATCGCCAGGGCGATGGACCAGGCGGAGGCGCTGGAAGAGGCGCTTGCCTCGGCGGCGATCTTTCTGGCGCAAAATCCGCACGACCGTGCCCTGCAGCAGAAGTATGATGATCTGCTGCGGCGGATGGCGTTTGCGGAGGCGGGGCGCGCTCCGGCGATCCTGGCGGGGCTGGGACTGGGGGAGATCCCTGAGGAGAGGCTGGTGGGGCAATTGAGCGGGGGGCAGAAGACGCGCCTATCGCTGGCGCTGGTGCTGCTGGGCGACCCGGACCTGCTGCTGCTGGACGAGCCGACGAACCACCTGGACATCGGGATGTTGGAGTGGCTGGAAGGCTGGCTGAGCCAGTTCCGCGGAGGGGTGCTGGTGGTCTCGCACGACCGCACGTTCCTGGATCACACAACGAGGCGCATCCTGGAAATGGATATGGCGACGCGGCGGGTGAAGGAATACGCGGGCAATTACAGCGCATACGTTGACCAGAAGCAAGCAGAATTGGAAAATCAATGGAGCGCGTATAAAGACCAGCAGGCAGAGATCCGGCGCATGCAGCAGGATATTGCGCGGGTGAAGGCGCAGGCTGCGTTCACTGAATGGCAGGCTTCGTCGATCCGCATTGGGGGCGGGGATTTCAAGATCAAGGGCTACAAATCTTACCAGCAGGGAATTGCCAAAAAGGTGGCTAAGAAGGCAAAGTCACGCCAGAAGAAGCTGGAGCGCTATATCGAGTCGGATGAACGGGTGGAAAAGCCGCGCGGGATCTGGCAGATGCACCTGGAATTCGATGCGCCGGAGCATATCAGCCGCATGGCGATCACCATGGAAGATTTGAGCGTGGGCTACTGCGCGGAGGCGCCGCTGCTCGAGCAGGTCAACCTGTCTGTGCAGGCGGGGCAGCGCATCGCGATCACAGGCCCCAACGGGAGCGGGAAGACAACGCTTCTGCGCACGATCCTGGGTGAAATCCCCGCGCTGGCAGGGGTGGTGCGGACGGGGAGCCGCATCCAGATGGGATACATGGCGCAGGACCAGTCGATCCTGGATGCTGAGCGCACGGCATTGGAAACAGTGGTGGATTACTTTCCCACGCAGACGGAGGCGCGCAGCTTTCTGGCATACTATCTATTCGTGCAGGATGAGCCGCTGAAGCCGGTGAAGATGCTGAGTTATGGACAGCGGACGCGGCTGATGCTGGCGCTGCTGGTGGCGAAGGGCTGCAACTGCTTGCTGCTCGACGAGCCGGTGAACCACCTGGATATTCCCAGCCGCTCACAATTCGAGCAGGCGCTGCGCTCCTTTGAGGGGGCAGTGCTGGCGGTGGTGCACGACCGCTACTTCATCGAGCGCTTTGCTACGCAAGTGTGGTGGATGGAGGGAGGGAAGATACGGGTGGAGGGGGGGTAGGCTGTGGAAGGGTAACCAGGTATAGGTGTTATAGTTCCAGTGCAAAATGTGTTTTAATATTGAGCTAACATTGTTGTCAGGTTGGCATTGCAGGCTGTATGCTATAATTTGTCTTAATTCATCGCCTGCACATGATCGATCCTACCACTCCCTGCAAGCATCCGGTGAAAGCGCCCCAGCCCGTTGAGGAGCGTTCCTGCTTTGCCTGGGAGTTAGAGGCGAACTTGCCAGATGGTAGTCCCAAAAGAACACATTATAGCGGTGGCGCTTGTGCGCCACCGCTAATGTGTGTATTAATGTTTCCCAGCGAGAAGGGTGATGGGAATATGATGTCATGCGGGGCAGGCGGCTCAAAACGGTTGGTGTTTTATTGGAGGAGGAAAGAATGAAGACTCGAAGGATCGTTGTGCAATTATTAAGCAGCATGATTGTTATGGTAAGCCTGGTTGGGGTGCAGGCGCAACAGCTTGCGCCGGCGGAAGCAGCAGCGCTGGAGGCAGCACATCCCGTCGCTGAGCTCCTGCATCCAGATGGCAGCCTGGCCTTGCCGCCTGGCTACCAGGGGGCTATCGACCCGGACGGCTGGCGTATGGATTACGACGCCCAAGGAGCGCCGCTCTTCATGCCTGCCGCATCTGCCAACCCACCTGCTCCACAGGGTGATTGGTATGCCCTGGGCAACGGGCTGGGCGATCAGGTGTTTGCCATCCTGGCCTTTGGGTCAGATATATATGTGGGCGGTGATTTCCAAGATGCCGGTGGAAACACAGATGCCGACTACATCGCTCGCTGGGATGGCGCTGCCTGGCACGCTGTAGGAGGTGGGCTGGATGGCACCGTTTATGATATCGAAAATGTCGGCAACATTCTCTGCATCGCTGGCAATTTCACCTCTCATGTTGCCATTCTAGCAGGATCTACTTGGAATGCCGTGGGTGGTGGAGTTGGTTCCTACGTCTATGACCTGGAGGCGGTGGGTGGCGACCTGTACGTGGGCGGTGGTTTTGAAGACGCCAATACGATCGGACATGCCGATTACCTGGCGCGCTGGAGCTTTGATGATATGGCGTGGCATGCGGTCAATGGTGCCAGCGCCATCCTGGATGGCCCGGTTTACGCCATCGAATCGGTGGGCGGCGATCTCTATGTTGGCGGCAACTTCACAGCCGCCGGCGCTTTGACGCTGAACAGGATCGGCCGTTGGAATATTGCCAGTGCAAGCTGGCACGCCATGGGCAGCGGAGTCGGCAACCGCGTCTATACCTTGCAGTCAGTCGGGGCGGACCTCTATGTGGGCGGCTGGTTTGAGAATGCGGGCGGCATCTCACAGGCTGATTACGTGGCGCATTGGGATGGCTCAGCCTGGCATGCCTTGGGCGGGACAGAGGATGCGCTGAATGGCATTGTGGCCCGCTTGTTGGTAATCGGTCCTAACCTCTACGCCGGTGGGGATTTTACCCAGGCAGGCGGCGACCCAAAGGCCAACTACCTGGCACGCTGGGACGGCTCGTCCTGGCATGCTGTGACGGGGGGCGGCGGCAATGGGGTGAATGGCACGGTGCTGGTGATGGCGGCACTGGGCGCCAATTTGTACGCGGGCGGAGAATTCACCTCTGCGGATGGGGATGCGAGCAATTCCCACATCGCCCGCTGGGATACAACCCCCGCCTTGCCATTTTGGGATGACCTGGGTACACGTTTTGATCCATATGATGTTGTTAAGACCCTTGTTGTTCTGGGTGAGCATCTCTACATCGGTGGATCATTCAGTGATGCGGGTGGGAACCCACAGGCTGATAACGTTGCCCATTGGGATGGCTCTGCCTGGCAGGCTTTGGGTGCAGGGCTGGATGGCTCTGTCATTGTCATGGTCGCACAGGGGCCTTATATCTATGCGGGGGGGGATTTCGACGGCGGCATCGCCCGCTGGGATGGGTCTGCCTGGAGCCAGCTCGGAAACGGCCTGGGTGGTGACCAAAAAGTTAGAGATATTGAGGTGGTGGGCGGCGACCTCTATGTGGGCGGCGATTTCGAGAATGCCGGCGGCGACCCCAACGCCGACAACATCGCCCGCTGGGATGGCTCCGCCTGGCATGCCATGGGTACTGGGATAAATGGCAGGGTCACCACGGTGGAGACGCATGGTTTACTGATCTATGCTGGCGGCTACTTCGAGGATAATGGGGGCATCGATGCTGCTGACTACATCGTCTATTGGGACGGACTGGGCTGGTGGCCTTTGAGCGCAGTTCCATTGAACGATTGGGTTGAACATATCCAGTCAGATGGGCAGTATATATATGCAAGCGGCTGGTTTACGGATGTTGCCGGTGATCCAGATGCTGATTGTTATGCCATATGGTATGGCGGCGCCTGGTACCCTTGGATCATAGGGATTGGCGAAGAAACATACATTTCAACCTTCACTGTGGTGGGCCCCGATTTTTACCATAGTGGACTTTTCGGTACCAGCGGCCCCGGAGGCTATATTGATCATTGGGATGGCACATCCTGGAATGGCATGGGAGGTGGTTTAAATAGCAGCGCAGACCAGATCGTGGTGGTGGGGCCTGATGTATATGTCGCCGGCTGGTTTACCCAAGCGGGCGGCAATGCTCAGGCAATGGGTATTGCCCGTTACGGGCGCATCCAGCCGCGCAGCATCCTGTTCGACGAGGCGCATGATGAGGAGAATACGATTGACTGGGCGCGCGCCCAACTGCTCAACCCTGAACACCCAGAGTGGATCTATTTCGGCAAACTGGTGGAAGCCCTTGGCGACGAATTCACCTTCACCCGCAACACCTCCGCCGAGCTAACCCTCGAGCTGCTCTCGGGCTACGATGCCCTGATGCTGGCCTCGCCGCGCGCCGCCTTCAGCGCCGCCGAGCAGCAGGCCATCCAAGATTACATCGCCACCGGCGGCGGGGTGCTAGCGCTGGGCAACTGCGATAACGATAACTCGGCCAATGAGTTGATCACGGGCTATGGCATGACTTTCCACCCGCGCTGTCTGTTTGGGCCAATCCCCGATTGGAATGGCGATTTCGAGGTCACCGATTTTGCCAGTCATTTTGCTCTGGTGGGCTCAGACCGTTACATTCCCAACTGGGGCCAGAGCCTGGATCTGGCACCGACTGGAGTCTATACCACCACCGAGCTGATCACCACAGATGACGATATTTGGGAGGACACCAACCGCAATGATGCCTACGATCTGGATGACCGTACTGGACCCTTCACAATGGCTGCCGCCACCGAGACCGGCTGCGGGCGACTGGCTGCCATCTCCGATAACGATTTCCAGGATGACGCCTTTGACTACCGTGATAATGGTCCCTTGATGCGCGCCCTGCTGCGTTGGGTGACGCGCGGGCGGGAGTGTGCCTTGCAAGATACCCAGGCGCCCACCGCCGCAGCTACCTGCCCGGCGCAGAGCTCCTCCCTTTCTTTTGGGGTAAGTTGGAGCGGCACCGACGATATGAGCGGCATTGCTTCCTACGATGTGCAGTACCGTGTTGGCACGGGAAGTTGGGCGGATTGGCCTGGTCTGAGCGCTGTGACCTTGACCTCATCCACCTTTGGTCCCACCACCCCGGTGACGGTGCAGCGCGGCGAGACCTACGCCTTCCGCGTCCGCGCCCGCGACAATGCCGGAAACCTTGGTACTTATGCACCAGATGGGGATTGTTCGACCATTATCCTATCAGATTACCAGATTTTCCTCCCCCTGGCGGTGCGCAACCCATGATGGGTGGGGAGTTTCTATAGGTCAGAAAATCCTGGGTGCAGGCAATGCCACACCCCTGCAACACAGATCGTCGCTTACTCCCGCCCCAGTGTAGGGGCGGGGGACTTAAAATAGAACTTGGGGTGCAAGTGGGCTTTGCAGCTCGCTTGCACCCCAACCCACGTCTATAAAAAAGCGCGGGAGGGTGGAGGGGGCATAGACAAAAGATACTTTCGGGTATAGAATTTTGTTTGCTCGGATCCATCCCGCCAAACATGGATGAATCGTTATCACTTGTTGCAAAGGAGCGACTCTATGAGTGTGATCGAAGTTAGCAATCTGACCAAGTATTACGGCAAAGCGCGGGGGATCGTGGATGTCTCTTTCAACGTTGAAGAAGGCGAAATCTTTGGCTTCATCGGCCCAAACGGCGCCGGGAAATCCACCACCATCCGCCTGCTGCTATCGCTGATCCATCCGACCAGCGGGACAGGGAAGGTGTTCGGCAAAGATGTGGTCAGCCAGGGGCCGTTAATCCGCCGCGACATCGGCTACCTGCCTTCGGAGGTGTATTACTACGAAGGAATGAAAGTGATCGACCTGCTCAAGTATTCGGCGAGCTTTTACGAAAGCGACTGCAACGAGCGCATGCGGGCGCTCTCCGAGACGATGGAGCTGGAGATGAACCGCCGCATCAGCGATCTTTCGTATGGGAACAAGAAGAAGGTGGGCATTGTGCAGGGTTTGCTGCACAGCCCCAAGCTGCTCTTCCTGGACGAGCCGACGGCAGGCCTGGACCCGCTGATGCAGCGCAAGTTCTTCGACCTGGTGCGGGAAGAAAACGCGCGCGGGGTGACGGTGTTCTTCTCCTCGCACATTTTAGGCGAGGTGCAGCGGCTGTGCACGCGGGTGGGTATCATCCGCGAGGGCAAGATTGCGGAAATCTCGGACATCCGCACGCTGCAGCAGAACAACTACAAGAAGGTGCGGGTGACGGCAGAGGGACTGAGCCCGGCTGCCTTTGAGCTGCCGGGGGTGACCAATGTGCAGACGGAAAACGGCACGCTGAGCTTCTTCTTCAAGGGCGACATCAATGCGGTTGTGCAAAAGATCAGCGGAATCCAACTGGCTGATGTGACGATCGAGGAGCCGACGCTGGAAGAAATTTTCATGCACTACTACGAATAGGCAGAGACCATGAACGCAAACATCTTCAAGCATGAAATCCGCATACGTGTGCGATCGGTGATCATCTGGTCGCTGTCTTTGGCGGCGCTTTTTGGAGTTTTTTTCTCCTTCTTTTCGGTATTTGCTGACCAGGCTGCGCTGGTACAGGATATGATGGAGAATTTTCCGCAGGAATTACGCGCTGCCTTCGCCCTGGATAGAATGGATATGGCCAGCGTGCTGGGTTTTTACAGCCTGATCTACATCTTCAGCCAGCTTTGCCTGGCGATCCAGGCGAGCAACTATGGCTTTGGGCTGGTCTCCATTGAGGAAAGCGAATTGACGGCAGATTTCCTGCTGAGCAAGCCGGTCAGCCGTTCGCAGGTAATGACCAGCAAGCTACTGGCGGCATTGCTCAGCCTGGCGATCACCAACGTGGTGGTGTGGGTGGTCAGTTTTACAGTAATAGAGTTCTCGCGCGGGGAACGTGAATATGAGCCAGGCACACTGGTCTTACTGCTGCTCGGGGTGATCATCTTCCAGCTCTTTTTCCTGAGCCTTGGGCTGGTGATCTCGCTGCTGGTGAAGCGCGTACGCAGCGTGACACCGTATGCGCTCGGCCTTGGCTTTGGCGCGTACGTACTGAATGCCTTTAGCGGGGTGTTTGGCGATGTGAAACTGGAGCTGATCACGCCCTTTAAACACCTGGACCCAACTTATATCGTTCACAATGGCGCGTTTGACACACCCCTGGTGCTGCTCAATGTGGGGGTCAGCCTGGTATCGCTGGCAGTGAGTTATTGGCTGTATATCCGCCGCGACATCCCGGCGGTGTCGTGAGGAGGTGGAAAATGAACATCTTTCTGCGCGAACTGAGGGCGAACCTGAAGTCCCTGATCATCTGGAGTGTCATCATCGGACTGCTGATCATGATCGCGGTGGCGAAATTTTCCGCTTTTGCGGGCAACCCGGAGATGCTGGCGATGATCGATGCCATGCCCCCGGCAATGCTGGACGCCTTGAGCATGCGCGCCTTTAACCTGACGACGCTGAGTGGTTTCTATGGGATCATGTTCGTGTATTTTGGCTTGATGGGGGCGATTGCGGCGGCGATGTGGGGAAGCGA
>JAFGBV010000204.1 GCA_016932955.1 Anaerolineales bacterium
ACGGGTTGGATGTGATCGTGCCAGATGCCCCCGAGCGGGAGATGGTGCATCGGGTGATTTATGATGAGTTGGTAAAAGGGCAGATCCGAGCCGAATCGAAAAGCCAGTATCTCAGCATCATTGAACAGCTTGCACAGGCAGGCGCTGAGGGGGTGATCCTGGGATGCACCGAGATTGGCTTGCTGGTTCATGCTGGGGATTGTCGCCTGCCTCTGTATGACACGACCAGGATTCACGCAGTGGCAGCCGTGGATTATGCGCTGGCAGCGTAAATGCTGCAGCTCGCGCAACAGTACGATCGCTCGGCTTATAATGCGGTATACCTGTCTTTAGCCAAGGAGACTGGGCAAACTCTGCTTACCGGCGACCTGCGCCTGTTCAATGCCGCTCATGCCGATCTGGATTGGGTTGTGTGGATCGAGGATTATCCCGTGGGTGAGATGCTATAAATGCTGGAAAGCGCCCTGCCGGAGTGCGCCTCCCTGTACCTGCGTAACCGATATTCCTTTTCGGGATGAGTAATTTCAGGCTTCTCCCCTCACCTCAGCAGCCAGGCGCTCGAAGTAGGCTTCCATCAATTGATGGCGCTCATCAGCGATGCGGCGGGCAGATGGCGTGTGCAGCATGTCTTTCAGTTTGCGCAGTTTATAGATGTGCTCGTGATAAGCGCTGTGCGGCTCGCCAGGCTGGCGCTTACCTGTTTTAATGAATTCATCCGAGGGGGGAGAATAAGCCGGCTGTCCAGCGCGTGCCGCATAGGCGATTGCCCGCGCCACGCCGATGGCGCCAATGGCATCCAATTTGTCGGCGTCAAAGAGGATGCGCGCTTCCTGGGATTGTGGCGGCTGGCTGCTATCGCGGAAGCGGTGCGCACGGATGCAGTGCTGTACGGCTGCGATACGCTCCTCAGGCCAGTTTTCAGCGCTTAGCACCTGGCGGGCAAATTCGGCTGAGGCATGGTGATGGGCAAGGCGGTTGTTGCTCCTCGCTTCTCCCTCTGCATCGTGCAGCAGCACCGCGGCGCGGACGATCTCCAAGTCGGCGCCCTCAGCCTGCGCCAGGCGTTCTGCCAGGGCCAGCACCCGCAACACATGGTCAAAGCCATGCACGGGGTCATCGATCGGATACCATGTGCGAGCAGCTTCGATGGTGGGCATGGCGGCTCAGCCTGTGAGTAGGTTGACCAGGGTCAGTTGGATGGCATACATACTTTCCCCCTCTTGATCACAGTTTGCACCAGGTTTGTGCCAAAGCGGTAGCCCAGGTGACGATAGTCGGGAACATTGAGGATGATCACATCGGCCTGTTTGCCGGGCTCCAGCGATCCCACGCTGCTGGCGCGGCCGATGGCAGCCGCGGCATTGATCGTCGCCGTGGCGATGGCCTGGGCGGGGGTCAGGCGCATATAGCGGCAGGCCAGGGCAATGGCAAACTGCATATTCCCGCACCAGGCAGTGCCGGGATTGATGTCGCTGGCCAGTGCCAGCAGCCCGCCCGCTTCCAGGATGGCTTTTGCGGGAGTATAGTGTTCTTCAGCCAGGCCAAAGGGCGTGCAAGGAAGCGCTACGGCAACCGTGCTGCTTGCCGCCAGGTTGGCGATATCTTCAGCAGATGTTTTGACCAGGTGGTCCGCGGAGACTGCGCCGAGCTCGGCTGCCAGGCTGGCCCCGCCCAGGTTATCAAACTCGTCGGCATGGATCTTGAGCGGGAAGCCCAGGTCGCGGGCTGTTTGCAAAATGCGGCGTGACTGTTCCAGGTTGAAAGCGCCTCTTTCGCAGAACACATCCACAAAAGGCAGGGGGCGATGGGCTGCATGCGCTTGCCACCAGCGTTTTGTTTCTGGGAGCATTTCGTGGCAGAGCAGGCTGGTATAGCCATCGGGATCGTTCTTATACTCCGGCGCGACAGCGTGCGCTCCCAGGAAGGTGATGGCAATATCCAGCGGGCCTTCCTCGTCCAATGCAATCAGCGCTTGCAGCAGGCGCAGCTCGCTTTCCGTTTCCAGCCCATAGCCGGTCTTTGCCTCAGCGGTGGTGGTGCCGTGAGCGAGCATCTCGCGGGCACGGGGGCGCGTTTCGGCCAGCAACTGCTCAACACTGGATTGGCGCGTGCTGCGTACGGTGGAGAGGATGCCCCCACCCGCGGCGAGGATCTCAAGGTAGGTCTTGCCCTCCAGGCGCATCTCGAATTCGGCTGCCCGATCCCCCGCCCAGATGAGATGGGTGTGGGGGTCGATGAAGCCTGGCATGACCACCCGCCCAGAAGCGTCCAGGCGCTCTTCGTCGGGGTAGGCGGCGAGCAGCTCAGCGCTTGCCCCGGTGGCAGCGATTTTCCCATCCCGGATGAGCGCTGCCCCATCGGTCAGAATGCCTAACTGCCCCAGGGCGTGCCCGCGTTGTGGCTCTCCGGCGAGGGTGAGGAGTTGCGAAGCAGAATGAATGAGCATCGTTTGATCCCTCGAATAAGAATTTAGGGCTTGGTGTGGTTGGCGTTGCCACACGAAGCCCTAAAATTGTACCAGTATGGTGGGCGGAATAGGACTCGAACCTACGGCCTTCGCGATGTCAACGCGATGCTCTAACCAACTGAGCTATCCGCCCGCGTGCC
>JAFGBV010000205.1 GCA_016932955.1 Anaerolineales bacterium
ACCATACCGGCGCGCATAATCTAGCGCTCCATAGATAATTTCATGAGCCAGGCTGGCTTCACACGCCTCTGGCGCTCCTGAACACATACGAGGTAATTCCCGTTCAAACCGGTTCTGGGATACACCTGCTTCCCACAGCGCATTCTTCACCCCCAGACAGTAAATGTCCACCATAAATGCCCCGAAAACAACCCGGTTATCAGCTTGTAATCGCGCAACAATGACCGGGGTAATCCCATGCTCCTGCCAATCTTCCATCACCCAACATCCCAGAAGTGGCAAATCCCGAGCCTGCTCTAAGGATTGCATTGCTCCATGAAAGCTGATCGGCTTGGGCCTGGGCGTTCCTGCCATCAGGTCAACTTTGGGTTTGCGGGGTTTTTGTTTGTCTTTCTTCTTATTTGCCATAGTCAATTAAGTGATTCTCGAACATCCTTCACAAAAAGCACGGTCTTGGTCTGGTACAGCTTGCGCCGCTCCAGCGCCGCGTCGATGACGACGCGCTGATCGGCCTTGCCCGCCATCACCGCGGAGAGGGTCTCGAAGTGGCTTTTGGTCTGCTTGGCGATGACCATCGCCTAAGCATCGGTCTCTGATGCAGTGGTCTTGCCCGTCCCTGGCGGGTCCCACACGATGATTGCGGTAAAGAACACCGCTCAGGCAAACAGCCGGTCGGCCTCGATGGCGCGTCGCAGTGCGATGCTACGCATTGCCGCTTGCCCGGCCCGAGAGATATCGGCCAACTGCGTTGGCTTCCTGGCCGACGGCCTCGTCCAGGCTGCGAAGCGTTCCGCAGGAACGCCGCGCATTGCGCGCCGCGAGAGGGGCTTCGGATTTCATGCGTTCTTGGCTGGCGTGGGTGAAGAGGTCCAATCAGGTGTTTCCTACCGGAAGATCATGGATTACTTGCTCGATCTGGCTTTTCAGTCCGGGCAGATCCTGTTCAATGATCTGCCAGACGATTTCTTGATTGACCCCAAAGTAGTGATACATCAGACGGTCACGGGTTCCTGCCATGTCACGCCAGGGAATATCCGGGTATTGAGAACGGAGGCTGTCTGAGAGACTCTTGGTTGCCTCACCAATCACTTCCAGGTTGCGCACAACAGCATCTTGGGTTTTGTAGTCTCGCAGGTACGTCTCCCAATTCATGCCCGCGGTATATTCAAGGATGCGTTGGAGGGCATCCTGAATGTCTAGTAAAAAATCATTATCTGTTCTGAACTTAGACATAGATCAATGATTCCTGTATGTTGCGGGTGATATGGGCGCGGCGGGGGTCAGACATGCCCAATTCCAGCGTGGATGCAGTAATTAAATCCACTCGACGGCCTAGTTTTGCTTCAAGGTAATCTGCTAACTCGAAAAAGGCAAAGCCAAGCGGTCTGGTAAGCGTGACCACAAGATCAATATCGCTTTCTTTGGTTGCCTCGCCACGTGTAAATGAACCAAACAGCGCAACTTGCTGGACGCCGAAATGCTGGCGCAAGTAAGGCATTTCCTTTTGAATCACCTTCACGATGGATGAACTGCTCAGGGTTTTCATGCTCGTCACCTTCTTATTTTGATTATAACGCCTGGCAAGGGCATGGGCAAGCAGCATAATTCACTTATACAGGAGTTTACTCTGTTGGAAAAATCCTGCACCCTTTTCAATACTATGAGGTAAGATGCGTGATGAAACAGCACCGCGACGAGGTGATACCGATAGTGTTCACCCCGGATAACGAGCCATACCTGGGCAGGAACCTTCTCTTCCATCTTGATCAGATCATTAGTTCTGCGATGGAACAGAACTCTGTGGCGGCACCAACCTCGCATGGCGCCTCACTCACCGACCATCAGCACGCCGCCTGCCTGCTCATTTCCCAGGCCCTGAGCATCACGCTCTCAATCCGCGAACTCATTCGGCAGGGCTACCTTTTCGGGGCGCACGTTCTCGTGAGGGCTTTGGTCGAAAGGGCAGCCATCTTACTGTACTTGCACCTATACCCTGAGAAGATCGAGTGTTGGAATCGCGGTTGGAATCAGAAGGAAGCACCCAGCCTGGCGAAGATGTTTCATGCAATCCAGGAAAAGTGGAACAAAACTCCGAGTGTCTCAGGGCGAGATATGACAGCATCCATGAACAGCCTTCTGCACGCCAAACCCGATTCGGCACCATGGAATCTCATTTCGCTAGGTGAAAACCGAGTTGGGCATGCTGTATCGAAGATACTAAATCGCCCGGATCTATGCGACGACCTATGTGCAAACGTAATCCCGTGGATAGCAATTGTGCAAGGAATGATGGCAGCGTACTTTCCCCAAAAACCAACCGCCTAACACTTGGTTGCAATGAACGGGTCCACCGAGCTCCCCACCGTTGAACTGGACTCCAATTAAGTGATTCTCGAACATCCTTCACAAACAGCACGGTCTTGGTCTGGTACAGCTTGCGCCGCTCCAGCGCCGCGTCGATCACCTCGAGCAGCTCAGCCTTGCCCGCCAGGACAGCGGAGAGTGTCTCGAAGTGGGATTTTGTTGTGTTGGCGATGACCATCGCCTAAGCATCGGTCTCTGATGCAGTGGTCTTGCCGATGCCAGGCGGACCCCAGAGGAAGATGGAGGCAAACAGCCGGTCAGCCTCGATGGCGCGGCGCAGTGCGATGCTACGCATCGCCGCTTGCCCGGCCCGAGAGATATCGGCCAACTGCGTTGGCTTCCTGTCCGACGTCCGCTGCTCTTTAGCGGCCTCGTCCAGGCTGCGCAACGTTGCTGCGGAACGTAACGCATCGCGCGCGGCCAGCGGGGCTTCGCTGCGCATGCGGGCTTCGTGGGCGTGGGTGAAGAGGTCCATACTGGAGGTTATACCTTCGGAATACCAATCGGGACAGCCAAACAATGCCATGTCCCATTAGATGGGTGTCCCGATTCGTGTGGTTTTTGTGGGGCGACTAAAAGCAGTTATGCTAAAGGGTTCAAGAAACCTCTACACCGTTCTCTGGTTTGAACACCTTGTGATACAAATCCTCGCCGTAGCTGGTCTGCAGCGGTTCGCCCTCGGTTAGCTTGAAGGTGCGCCTGCCGCTGCTCTGCCTGCCGGCGCGCAAGAAAAGGGCGTTGTCCATTTTGCTGGCATAGAATCCATGCGCAAATTCGTATTGGTGCGTCACAAAGAAAACCTTGATGCGGCGTTCCAACAAGGCGCTGGTGATTTGCCGGGCAATCTCTGAGCCTTCGCGCTCGTTGGTAGCGGCAAAGGACTCGTTGAAGAGCATCATAGCATTGGGCTTGATCTTGTCCACGATCTCGCTCATCCGGCTGAGCTCTTCGTCCAACTTGCCGCTCTTCATCGAGGCATCTTCTTTGCGCTTGTAGTGTGTGAAAATGCCGCTGCACAGGTTGGCGCTGAAAGACTCGGCCGGAACGAACATCCCGCACTGCATCATCAACTGCGCTAGGCCGATGCTGCGCAAAGCGGTAGATTTGCCGCCCTGGTTGGCGCCAGTGATGATCAAGAGCTCTTTGCCATCGGCACTGACCCCGTTGCCCACCACCTTCTGCTTCACGGTCAAGGCCAGGCAAATGTCATAAAGCCCGGAAAAAGTTAGCTTGCGCTCGTTGAGTGCGGCAGGCCGGGGGAAAGATACCGTTGTCCCTAATTGGGTAAGCTGTTCCGATAAATTCAAACAGCCCATGTAAAAGGCCAGTTCCACCCGCAGCAGCTTGAAAAAGCTGTCAATATGGTCTGTCGATTGGGCCAGGGCATTGGCCACCAGGTTGATGCCCCGGTTCCTGAGATCTTCCAGTGCCCTGGCGCCGGCATCGTCGCGGGGATGGATCGAAAACGTGTAGCTGACCGGCTGCTGGGCGAAAACCCGTTTCAGCCAATGCTGTTTGTCCGGCGCTTTGCGCAGCACATAGTTCTTGCCCTCATTGCCCTCTCCCAACTCGGCGCTGAGCAGCACCCCGTCTTCGAACTTCAGCCGCGCCAGGTGGTTTTGCACACTGGTAAAATAATCATCGTCCAGCTCTTTCTGGATCATGGCAAAAAAGCGCTTGAAGCCCTCGGACTCAAATGCGCCAGCGTGCTCGTCGGCGATCTGCTTCAGCTTGTGCAACAGGCTGACGAATAACCCCATTAGCTCCACTGAGCCAGAGAGGATGCCGGTTGGGTAATTGCTGAACACTCCCATCCAATGCCGCTGCCGGCTCTCGATCGATTCGACCGGGATCTGGTAGATCTGCCGGATGATATCCGGGTTCTTCAGGCAGTCTTTGAGAATATCCTGGCGGTAGCGGATCGCGTCCAGGTTGTGCGCCCCAACCAGAACCACTTTTTCGATCACGTTCGGCAAGAATTTGTCGCCGTTGGCCATGGCTTGGAAGAGCGTGTTGAGTTCCAGGTCTTGCGTCAGCGTATCTTTGTTCGGCGGCAGCGGCTGCTCCAGGTTGAAGTCATGGTCTTTGTAGAGCAAGAAGGCTTTCATAGTTGAATGCGCTCCTTCAGGCTGGCGTAGGTCAGGTGGTGTTTCTCGGCAATGGACAGTGCGTAAGCCAGGCCGTCGGCGGGCTTGCGCACGATCTTGAAGGTGCGCTGCGCCGGGTTTTCGGGAACCACGGTGCTGACCATACTGACGATCTTCTCGCTCAAGGAAGTCAATTCATCCAGGAAGGTGACGCAGACGCACAACGCATCCTGTTGGATGACGCGCTCCATAATCTTTTTACTCAAGAAGACGGCATCTTTCAGGGTAGTAGAAGTGAAGATCTCGTTCATGATGACGATGCTGTTTGGCGTGGCCTGCTCCAGGATATCCGCAATCCGAACCAGGTCATCCTGCAGCTTGCCGCGCAAGTTTTTGATGTTCTCTTCCTTTTCGAAGTGGGTAAAGATGGCATCGCACAGGAAGAACCGGGCCTGCTTGCCGGGCACAGGGCAGCCCAGGCTGGCCAGGTAATGCATCTGCCCAAATGCGCGCGCGAAGGTAGTCTTACCGCCCTGGTTCGGCCCGGAGATGATGAAGATGCGCTCCTGACCTTGAAGGTAGAAATCGTTGCATACGACCGTAGCATTCTCGGTCATGCGTTTATGCGCCAGGGCCAGGTCAAACCCTTCGTTGTCAAAGATATCCTTATTGGTATCGGAGACCTCGGGATAGCAAAATGCCAATCCGATCCGTTTGAGATCGCCAATATATTCCAGGTAAGCGACGTAGAATTGGATCTCTCGGTCGAAGACGCGGATGGTTTCGTCCAAGAAGTCTCTGTGACGAGCGCAGAACCGATCCAGGCTGGCAAAGATTTCGGGGTAAAGCCTGGCCACGCAGTCCAGGATTTGCGCCTCCACGTGGTTCATGCTGGCGCCTTCATACAATTTCACCCGGTAATCTTTCACTGCGCCCTGCTTGAATTTCTCAAAGGTGTCGAGTACCTCGGCGCTGTAATCCGTTTCATCGGTGTATTTTTGCACCTTGACCGCGCCCGTTTTGATCACTACGCAGTACTTGACGGTGGATAGGGCGAGCTTGAGTTCCTGGATTTCGGCTGACAGCTTTACAAAAGCGTCTGAGCGGGCATAGTTCTTCACCTGTTCACGGAAGGCGATCAGGCCGCGTGATTTCAAATCTGCCGGTTCCAGGGCCTGCGCCAACCCGGTCACTGCGGTGCAGTAGACAGCCACCGTTTCCAAAAGCCAGCCTTGTTGATGGTTCTTGAAGTTAAGCTTTTCGATCATGCCCAGGTAGCGGCGCACGATGACCATTTTCTGAGCAAACGCCTCGATGCTTTCCATCAGGGCCGGGGTTTCCATATCCCGCATGATTTCATGCCGGTATCGGATGGCCTCTACAGAGTGCAAAGGGGTATAGAAGAACGGCTTAAGATCATATTCCTGCTTCCCAGCCGTAATTGTTTTGACAACCTGGTCAAGATTTAAGTCAACAAAAAAGGCAGGCGCTTCTTTTCCTAAGCCCGCAGCCGCAGTTTCAAAAAGTATGCTGTGGAAAGTCATTGCCAATCTCTCTCCCAGAAAAACAAAAAAGCCTCTACTGAAGGATTTCTCCAGTAGAGGCTATTAGTCCAAACGACGGTTATGGCGAGCCTCATCGCCCGAACATAACAAACAACTTGATTCTAACATAAGTCATTCAATTCTGCTTGACGCCCTCATTCGAAAGACTTACAATACTTGCGAGCGATGAGGCTCGCTTGCCCACGCGACACAAGTCGCACCGAACCGCCGGTTTTCCGGCTGATAGCCTCTGTCGGCGAAGAAAGTCGCGTGGCAGAGGCTTTTTGTGCAGCCGAACTTGTATGTTTTTCTTTTATCTACCCCGGCGCTACCTGGCGCCGAGAATTTAGCCAATGTATAGGAGCAAAACGATGTACACACAGATCGAAAAAGTTCACGCCCGCGAAATCCTGGATTCACGCGGCAACCCCACTGTAGAAGTTGAAATTACCCTGGAAGACGGCGCATTTGGCCGGGCAGCAGTGCCCTCCGGCGCATCCACCGGAATCCACGAAGCGCTGGAGCTGCGCGACGATGACAAAAAACGCTTCGGCGGCAAAGGTACATTGAAAGCCGTGGAGCATGTCAACAAAGAAATCGCGGAGGCCATCATCGGGCTGGATGGCTTGGATCAGGGCGCCGTTGACCAGGCCATGCTGGCGCTGGACGGTACGCCCAACAAGAGCAAGTTCGGCGCCAATGCCATCCTGGGCGTCAGCCTAGCGACAGCACGCGCGGCAGCGGATTCGGTTGGCCTGCCGCTGTATCGCTACCTGGGCGGCGTGGCAGCCAAAATCCTGCCCGTGCCCATGTTCAACATCCTCAACGGCGGCGTGCATGCTAACTGGCAGGGCACCGATTTTCAGGAATTCATGATCGCCCCGGTCGGCGCGCCCAATTTCCGCGAGGCGCTGCGCTGGGGCAGCGAGGTCTACCAGGCGCTCAAGGGTGTGCTCAAGAGCAGCGGCTACGCCACCGGCGTGGGCGATGAAGGCGGTTTTGCCCCGGCGCTCAAGACCAATGCTGAAGCCGTCGAGTTGATCATCAAGGCCATCGAAAAAGCCGGTTACAAGCCCAGCGAGCAGGTCGCCCTGGCGCTCGACCCGGCTACCAGCGGCATCTACGAGGATGGGCTGTATAACCTGCGCACCGAAGGCCGCAAGATCAGCTCTGCCGAATTGGTTGACCTATGGGCCAGTTGGGTCAAGAAATACCCGATCGTGGTGCTCGAAGACGGCCTGGCCGAGGACGACTGGGACGGCTGGAAGCTGCTCAACCAGAAGCTGGGCGGTCAGATCGAGCTGGTGGGCGATGATCTGTTCGTCACCAATGTTACCCGCATCGCCCGCGGCATCGCTGAGAACAGCGCCAATGCCGTGCTGATCAAGCTGAACCAGATCGGCTCGCTCACCGAGACAATTGCCGCCATCGAGATGGCCCGCAAGGCCGGTTGGGGCGCCATGGTTTCGCACCGCTCCGGCGAGACAGTAGACAGCTTCATCGCCGACCTGACCGTGGCTATGGCCACCGGCCACCTGAAGACTGGCGCCCCCTGCCGCGGCGAGCGGGTGGAGAAGTACAACCAGCTCATGCGCATCGAAGAAGAACTGGGCGAGTCGGCCATCTACGCCGGGCGCAAGGCCTTCGTGCGCTAAAACGCTTGATTACGCACTACTGCCCGGCCTGCTGGCATAAAATTGCCGGTACGGAAGCGCGCTGCCCGGATTGCGGCTTTGATCTGGCCCAGGACCAGGCGCTGAGCTTTGAAGAAAAGCTGCTGCGTTCCCTGGAACACCCCGTGCCGGAGAAGCGCTACCTGGCTATCCAGATCCTGGGCCAGTTGGGCAGCCAGGCAGCTCTACCCGGCCTGGAGAAGTTGCTGGACACGGAAGTCAATGATATCTACGCGCTGCGGGAGGCCCTGGTAGCTTTGAGTAAGATCCAGGGCCCCCGCAGCCATTTGTTATTACACAAAGCAACAAAACATCCTTTTCAGACCATCCGCCAACTGGCGGAAAGGCTGGTTGAAATGACCCCACAACCTTGTTTGCTTATCCTTGTCCGTCATGGCCAAACCGAATGGAACCGCGTCGAGCGCTTTCGCGGCCGCGCCGACGTGCCGCTGAACGAGGCCGGCCTGGCCCAGGCGGAAGCGACCGGGCGGCGCGTGGCAGCCCAATGGACGCCCACGGCTGTCTATGCCAGCCCACTCTCGCGTGCCGTCAAGACCGCCGAAGCCATCGCCCAACATTTCGATTTGCCGGTGCAGATGCATCCCGGCCTGGCCGATATCGATTACGGCGAGTGGCAGGGCCTGACGCCCGACGAGGCGCGCCAGCGCTGGCCTGAGCAAGTGGACAACTGGTACTGCCATCCGGAACAAGCACTCATCCCGGCCGGTGAAACGCTGGCCGACTTGCGCACGCGCTCCATGCAAACTGTGAACGAGCTGACTGCGAGGCACGCCGGAGAAACGATCGTTCTGGTCGGTCACACCGTGATCAACCGCATCATCCTGCTCAGCGTGCTGGGCCTGGGCAACGAGCGCTTTTGGCATCTGAAGCAAGACACCTGCGCCATCAACGTCTTCGAAGCGGAACAGGATGATTTTGTGCTTGTATCCCTGAATGACACCTGCCATTTGCTCCAGGAAACGCAGTCGTGATGGAGAGAGGTAGATAGTGCCAGGCCCTTATTCCAGGCGCACGGATCATCCATACCTGGTTGAAAGTCTGCAAGATTTGCCGGAAGGGCTGCAGAAGTTGGCCGAGCAAGCACTGGGGCCAGCAGATCAACTCTTCTACGCCCGCCTGCTCCTGATCTTGCTGTATGGCAGGATGTGTGCCTATCCATGAGAAGAGATAACTGCGCAGTTGATCACCAGGTGACGATGGAGCATGAAAAGGCCCAGGCCTGGCTGACTTTGCGGTCGAGTAAGGCGTGACCTCTTGACGATCGGGTGTCGAGAGCGTATTCCACTGGCCACTTTTCATTGCGCTTGAGCTTTTCAACATTTGTTGAATTTAAAAGGCATCGATAGCCGCTTGGCGAATTAACATGCAGGTTGAATGACCTTTAGGTTAATTAACCTGTGGTGATAGATCAAAACGCCGATAAACTCCTAATTCGGAGTTTCATTTTGCAAGTGGGAGTTTATTTTCGGAGTTTATGAAGCTAAGAGATGCAGGGAAAGCGCCGTCGCAGTGTCAATTAAGTGATTCACGAACATCCTTCACAAACAGGACGGTCTTGGTCTGGTACAGCTTGCGTCGCTCCAACGCCTTCTCGATCACTTCGCGCAGATCGGCCTTGCCCACCAGCACTGCGGAGAGAGTCTCGAAATGGCTCTTGGTCTGGTTGGCGATCACCATCGCCTAAGCATCTGTTCTGTAGATGCCGTGGTCTTGCCCGTCCCCGGCGGGCCCCACAGGATGATGGATGAGAACAGCCGGTCGGCCTCGATAGCGCAGCGCAGTGCGATGCTACGCATCGCCGCTTGCCCGGGCCGAGGTTGTCCTCCTGGCCAACGTACTCGTCCAGGCTGCGAAGCGTTCCGCAGGAACGCCGCGCATTGCGCGCCGCCAGGGGGGCTTCGTTGCGCATGCGGGTTTCGTGGGCGTGGGTGAAGAGATCCATGGGCACGTTATAACGCGAATGGTCTTCTGATCTTTGCCTGAGTTGCAGCCGCACCTGAGAGGTTGCCTGGTCGGTTAGAGAGGATAAAAAGCACTTGACTTGAAGAAATGATTGGATGTACAGTGATGTTAATAAAAGTCTTTTCTCGATCAAGTTGCGTGGCTGTCAAATTGAATATCATCAACGCACAAGCCACAGAAGGAGTGTGCGAGATGAAGAAAAACTTGGCTTATATCCTGTTGTCTGTTGTGATTCCCCTGACAGCCATCAGCACCCTGTTCATCCTTCTAGGATGTGCTCGCCCAAATGATGCCAGGAGTGTGTTGGCTGCTCCGCTAGAAATCATTACGCCCAGCGTACTTGCTGTTGAACCTGTTTTCGCCCCCAATGATCTGGACACCCCGGCTGTGATTCTAGGCACGGGGTTTGCTGCGGTGCTCTCCGGCACGCAGGTGATTACGCCGCCGACTGCTTACCTGGGAAATGCTGCACTGAGTGACGTGATCTGGGTGAGCACCACCACGCTGAGCGCCACCGTCCCCTGGGGGCTGGAGCCGGGCGCCTACACCCTGACCGTAGCCAATCCGGATGGCGGGACGGGCAGTCTCCCTAATGCCTTTACCGTGACCCAGGGCATTGGGGTTTGGACGACCAACGGGCCGTATGGGGGACATGTCGGGCACCTCGAAATACATCCCCTGAATCCCAATACCATCTTTGCCTGGCTTGGAGAGGTCGGAACTTTCGTCAGCTACGATTCAGGAGCACATTGGGAGTTGGTTCTCAGAAATCTAAAGCATAAAGCATACTTCGAATTCGACGCCCAGGATGCAGATGTGTTCTATACAGGCGATGTGTCCAATTTTTACCGTACCCTGGATAACGCCCAGACTTGGGAAATTGTCAATGAGCGCGCCGGCGGCTGGCCGTATTACGCCCCGGCAGCGCACCCCACCCTGCCCGGCGTGATCATCGCTGCTTTCACTACCGGCGATTTCCCCGATCTGGAGGGCGGTATCTTTCGCTCGGATGACTATGGCAGCAACTGGTACCTGCTGACCAACGAACTGACCGATACCCATATTACCAGCCTGGCAATCCACCCTGTGCTCACACAGACGCTGCTGGCGGGCACCGCCAATGGCAACCTCTTTTACAGCCTGGATGGCGGAACCACTTGGGACTGCACATTCCAACTGCCTGGCCCGGTGAGCCGCGTTTATTTTAACCCTTTCGAGCCGTTGCAGGCCTGGGCCACCACAGGCGGCTGGGGCGAGGTGGATGAACCGCAAGATCTCTATAGAAGTGAAGATTTGCTCCATTGGATTCCTATAAGCGTTGACGAAAATATCACTTTCGCTAACCGCTACGGCTGGGATATGGATTTCGCTTCCGGCACGATTTGGGCGACTACGTCAGGTTCTTATTTCAGCACCGACGGCGGCGATATCTGGACGCCATTGAGCACGGATGGATGCGATCCGCCCTGGCAACTGGAAATCAATCCAGAGAACCCGCTGGAGATGTACGGCGCACCCTGCGGAAGGGGCGTTTGTAAGAGTGTGGACGGCGGTCTAAACTGGCAGCCGGCGAACGAAGGTCTGGCCGGTATCATTCCTGGGGGAATGGCTGTTTCTCCCTCTGATCCCGACACCCTTTACGTGCGCGCCGGTTTGGATTTGGTTAAAAGCAATAATGGAGGCCAGTCCTGGCGGGTGCTTCTCAGTGTCGGAGGTTCTCCTGCAATCGGGTTGGCGGTAGATCCCTTCGACCCAGATCAGGTTTATGCAATTAGCCATTCCAGCAACGATGGCGGGGAGACCTGGCACCCAATGATCTTCACCCTGCCCATCACTTACTGTGGTTGGCTCAATGATGTTCCCGTTGTTGCCCCGCACCCCAGCCAGCCGGGGCGGGTCCTGGCAGTGGTGAGCATCTGGCCCGAGGAATATTCGTCGGTGATTTACGGGTTGATCTATGCCACCGACGATTACGGCGAGCACTGGCGCTGGCTGGAAGGTGCGCTGCTGCCCGCCTGGACGGGTAAGTTGGCTTACGACGCTGTCGATCCCAATCTGGTTTACGCCGCAACCTCGGGCGCCGGGGCCTGGAAGAGCGGGGATGGCGGACAGACCTGGCAGGTTATGCTCCAGCCAGGGGGCCAGAACATCATCTCCGAAGTACTCGCCCACCCGGCCATCGCCAGCAAGGTGTACGCCTGGTATCAGGAGTCAGATCAATCGCGCGGCTTGTACGTCTCGGAGGACGCTGGCGAAACATGGACATTCTTGCTCGATCCTGCCACACCACCGCTCTTCTTCTCTCCTGCTGCGCCATACTGGCTGTATGGGGCCTGCAGCTACGACAATCTGTTATACCTGTGCCGCAGTCGGGATGGCGGCTACAACTGGGGACCGGTCATTGAAGTCCCTACATTCATCCAGGTATTGGACGGCGGGACAGATGGCGAACGCCTGATCCTGTATATTGGCACGGCAGGTGGTTTCGTGTCCAGCCTGCCCGGGGTGCAGATAACCAGTGTTCTGGATACCATCCCCGGCCGCGGTAATCTGCTCGGTGCTGGTGTGTACCGTCTCACCACACGTTTGCCCACAGAATGGGTGTACCTGCCACTACTTTCCAGGGTTTCTGTTCCTTAGGAACGGTTGGTGAGGGGAATCGATCCGGGTGGACGGACGATACAACGAGCAGTAGATGGGGCTGCGCGGCGGGACAGGATCTTCAACAATCGCCTGACCTCGGCGTGGAGCCGACTGCGCTATCATGAGCGGTCGCCAAGTAGGTCAAGCCAGTCATTGAGGCTTTACTCGGAGTAGGCAGGCCAGAGTCGCGCGGCGGCACACGCCGTAACGTTGGATGAGAAATGCCCATAAAGTCGTGATACAATTTTGTTATGAGCGTGCTGCAAACGCCCTATTTCATCTGGGATTACGACCTCACCGAGGCCGATATCCGGGCGATTTTACGTGGGGATGATGAAGAGCAAAAAGCCTGGATTGTGGCACGGCTGTTAGAGTCTGCGCGTTATGAAGACATCTGGCAGTACATTTCTCTGGCAGAACTGCGCGCCATCTTCCCAAAACTCCAATTGAAGCCCCAGGTGCGTGCGGCTTGGGAGTTTGCTTTGCTTGTTTGGGCTGCCGAGCCGTCCCATGAACGCTAGCTTCGCTCTGCAAGACCGTTTTCTGGAGCGTTTCTTTGCCGGGCCGCTGGCTGAACATTTCTACCTGACCGGCGGCACAGCCCTGGCGCGCTTCTATTTTCATCATCGCGAGAGCATGGACCTGGATTTGTTCACCAATGACTTTGGCCAAGATTTTGCTCAAGTCAATCAAACGGTTCTGGGCATCTTACATGCTTTGGAACTTCAGATCACCAGCCAGGTAGTGACCGATACATTTATCCAATACATTATGGCAGACCAGGTCGGAGTTTCCTTGAAAGTGGATCTGGTAAAAGATGTTCCCGTTCACTTTGGCGATCTATTAACCAGGGGTGGAGTCCGGTTAGACAGTCTGGAGAACATCGGCGCGAACAAAATCCTGGCCGTTTTCGGGCGCACCGATGCCAAGGATTTTATTGACCTGTACTGGATATTGCACCATACCGAGCTGAAATTTGAACAGCTATTTCAGCAAGCAAAACAGAAAGATTTAGGGCTTTCAGAGTTTTACCTGGCCTATGCACTGCAAAATGTTGAGAAAATTCGGCTGTTCCCACGCATGTTGCTGCCCCTACCTTGGGAGGAAGTGAAAGCTTACTTCCAGGCGATTGCTCGAGAGTTGCTTAACCGCATCAAGCCCAATTAAGTGATTCACGAACATCTTTCACGAAAAGGAGTGTTTTTTTAGCGTACAGCTTGCGCCGCTCCAGTGCGGCCTCGGTTACGCAATCAACTCCCTGTTGTATTGGTGGACTTTTTGGTTTTACAATGTGTACAGGCCCTCGTGGAGGGTTGAAATCGGCTTCAGCATTGGCTCTGGTCACCATACCAATCCTAAATTTGTTCGCCTGCCCTGTAAGGGAAAACAATGAGAAGGAAACAATCGTATGTCTACCCCCGAAAGAACACAACCCAGCATCTGGCGACGTATCGCCGCCTATCTTCTTGATTACTTTGTCCTGTCTGTGGTGCTAGCCTCTTTGCAGGGAATTATTTTCCTGGTAGGTCGTGGCTTCCCCTACAACCTTCTGCATACTGGCCTGCAGATTGAATTGTGGGTGTTTTCGAGTGTCTCTTTGCCAGTTTGGTTTTATCCTGGCCTACGTTCAGGCATCATTGTTGTGTATGTTCTGATTGGAATATATATCATAACAATGTTCTTGAACCAACGGCGGCAAAGCGTCCACGATCTAATTGCGCGCACAATAGTAGTTGATACTCGCAAGAAAGAGAATGCCCGATAAAATTGACGGGATAACCCTAAAAATTTGTGATTGACCAGTATATCATTATATGATATACTGGTAGCAAACCAGGAAACCTGACGATGGCGCGTAAAAATGCAACTACAGGCGATATCGTTGAGCGCATGCTGGATGAATGGAAAGGGGGTATGCTTACTTACTGGGTGTTGGGTCTTCTTACCCTGCGGCCTATGTATGGTTTGGAGATCAAAAAAGAAATTGAGCAAAGCTCGGAAGGAAAGATCATGCTGGGAGTAAGCACCATCTACCAACTTTTGCGCCGATTGGAAAAGCGAAGTATGGTCACCAGCCATTGGGAAAAGAGCCAGCAAGGCCCTCCCCGAGCTTACTATGAAACTACCCCAGAAGGCAGAGCCATCGTTCTCCGGTTTATCGAAGAAGTCCTTTCTCCTACCAGTCCTATTCCAAATGCGCTGGGAAGATTAACCCAGCAGATCGGGGTTCGATCGATGGAAAGGGGTGACAGAAATGGATAATATCTCAAAGGAACAGGCGTTATCTATCTGCGAGCAGGTTCGCGCCGAAAACCACCACAAGTGGTACACCTACCAGGCCTGGTGGTGCTGGGGCTGCACCGCCTTTACCAAAGGCGATCCAGCGAAACGTTGCTTTGCTGCCACACCCGATAACCGTGGCTGTCTTCAGGTTAACAAGCACCTCAAGCAAACCTCAGACCCGAAAACACAGGAAATCCAGCGGTAGTCTGCATAATTTGCTGGCTCTGCTGCGGTCAAGGTCTACAAAAAACATTTCTTTTGAGGAGTGAGTAAAATGACCCCACCAAAATCGTTTCTGTCTGACCGTATCTGGCCTATTGTGCGGGTTTCGATTCTGCAAATCATTCTGATGATGGGCATTGTGGGCAATATTGCCGGCTGGCTTGCCCTTGCACTTCTCGTGGATACCCTGCATTGGCTGGATATTGACTTCCATGGAAAAACGCTCGACACCATCAGCCCTGATGGAAAGATCATCGGCATCATCATCTTGTTCAGCGTAAATCTCCTACTGGTGTTGTTCGCGTGGCGTTGGCTGGAACGCAAACGGTTAAAGGATCTGTGGTGGGTATTCTCTTGGAAACAATGGAAATACCTGGCAGGTGGGCTGGCAGCCGGCCTGGTTGAAGTGCTATTGGTATTTGGCGGTATGGTTATCATTGGTGTAGTCAAGCCTTCCTGGGGCCTGGTAAGTGTGCCAGCCAGATCAGTTTTGCTAGCCCTGGGCTGGCTGTTTGCATCATGCGTTTTAGGCCCGATTGTTGAAGAAGCCCTGAATCGCGGCTACTGGTTTCAAAATATCAAACGTGGCTGGGGGGTAGTGCTCGCAACCATTGCCACTTCGCTTCTATTTGGTGGAATGCATCTGTTAAATCCCAATGCCGAACCATTAGGGGCGATTAACATTATGCTCTCGGCTGTTACTTATGCGTTAAGTCTGTTGTGGTTGCGCTCGCTTTGGTTTCCCATTGGTTGGCATGCGGGATGGAACTTTGCCCAGTTTTTCATTGCTGGCTTGCCGAACTCTGGCATTTCGGTGAACAGTATGGGCTTGGAAGGCACGACCCTTTTTGTGTCGCACTCAATTGGTTCGCACTGGCTAAGCGGGGGAGAGTTTGGGATGGAAGCCAGCTTGGTGAGAACGGTTGTGTTACTTGTGACAATAAGTGGGCTGCTATGGTTGAAGAAGAATAAACCCCTTTCCGGAAACGACACAGACTAACACAGTATACCCCTGGCTGGTGAGAGTCGCTGCTTTTTGGGGCAGTTTCCTGGCTCGATGCTGGTTCCGTCAAAGAAATGAAACAAGCACTCGTTGTTTGCAGAACGGCGAGGAGGCATCATGCAGAACCCAATTACACACTCTGAGCAAAACATTCAAGACGCCAAACGTAGGATGTTGGTTGAAGCCATCGTCGCACTTCTAGCATTCTATGGTCTAAGCCTTCTAAGTCGTTTGGTCGCTCCTCTGCTCCTACTTGTGGTAGGTGCCGGGTTATTCTTCCCGCTAATTTGGGGAGTTTTCACCAAGGATTGGAAGACAATGGGATTCACGCTCCGCAACATGGGGCAAGCCCTACTCTGGGGGACGGGGAGCGGCGCATTATTGATGGTGGTCATCTGGTTTACCACGGAGCATAAGCTGGCTCCCTTTTTCGCTTTACAACTAATTGTTGGTGTCCCTATTTGGCTGCTTATCATGTCGCCATTTCAGGAGTTCTTTTTTCGTGGCTGGTTACAACCTCGATTCGAGAAGTCATTGGGAGCATGGACAGGATTATTGGCAACATCTGTTGGTTTTGCGATATGGCATCTTTGCCCCCCGTTTGAGCAGGCACAGATAGTGCCAATTATGTCGGTCTTTGGTATGTCGTTCACAACAGTGATGGGGCTGGTTTTTGGCTACATTTTTCGGCGCACTGGAAACATCGTGGCTCCGTGGCTGGCGCACGTCTTGGCTGGTCTGACCCTGGTCTTGAGCGGAGCAATGACGTTCGTTCAATACGTGGAGTAAGGCTCGCCAGGCCACTGAAGATTTCTATCACAACCGGCCGACGCACCGAGCCGCGCGGTCCCAGATAATATTCGCAGCACCACGTTGCGCAAATTGGACATTACCCATCCGGGTGAGGTATTACTGGAAGAGTTTTTGATCCCAATGGGCATCTCTCAGGTAGCTCTGGCAAAGCATCTAGGAATTCCCGAACAGCGCATCAACGAGATCGTGCGCGGCAAGCGCGGCATTACCCCCAACACGGCCTGGCTGCTGGCGCAGGCCTTTGGCACCACACCGGCATTCTGGATGAATTTGCAGGTGGCCTACGATCTGGCACGCAATAAACCAAAACAGCAGGGAGGCAGCTTGGTGGCTGACGCGTGATCCAGGTAGGTTGAATTCAACCGTTTCCTATGACTGGCCAATTCCCAATTGGCATTGCGTTGGTTTACTGTTTCGTTGTACAATATTTATTAATTTGTGTGCAAAAAACAAGCACCCAAGGATAATTCAATGAGCCGATGACCAATCATCCATTGACCGCCCACATGCCTCGCCGGGTTGCAAGTCAGTTGGCGATTGATGCGCTGCCACCTGGCGAATCTCAGACCTGGCATGCGGCCGTGTTGTATGCTGACTTGGTCGGCTTTATCCCCTTAACTGAATTGCTGGCGCAAAGCGGCCCCGAAGGCATCAAAAACCTGAGTCAGGTTCTCAACACGATATTGGGTGCCCTCGTAGAGACGGTGTACGCCTACGGCAGCAATATCGCAAAATTCTCCGGCAACGCACTGCTAGCCTGGTGGCCCCTGGCCGAAGCCGCAGAAGCCTACCAGCGCAACCTAAGTATTTGGTGCAAGCCAAAGCACATGGCCTCTGCTTTGGAAGCTAGAGCTGGGCTGGCCCGTATCGCATACATGCAAGGAGACTTCTACCAGGCCCGAGATGAGGCGCAAAAGATCCTGGCCTTTCTGAGCCAGGCGGGAAATACTCTGCCTGGCATTGATGAGCCTTATGGGAGCCAACAATTCGGATGAAGCGATTGGACTTGGGCGTAGCGCACACACGCAGATGGTTGGAAGTGGCATCCATCATCACCTCTGTAGCCGTCGGCCTGGGTATTTTGCTGGCCAACTTGCTATCCGGCGGCGGGAGCGTGGTGCCCGGGATGGAAAGCCCAGAAGTGACCGCTCAAGCCAGCGCTATGCCTAATCAGGGCTGGGCCCCGCTGATGGTCTACTTCGGCGTCTATGGCAGCCAATCCACCGGCGCGCAGATCGCCCGCTACGAGTGGGACCTGGACGGCGACGGACAGTTCGACTTTGACGCTACCGCTCAGGGGGGATACGCCAATTACCTCTATTCCAAACCGGGCGACTACACCATCACTTTGCGGGTGACCGATGCCCAGGGCCGTTTTGCCACCGACCGCATCCCAATTAGCGTGCGCCATCCAGCTGCCAGCAGCGTGGATTACTGGTCGGTCTTTGATGACAGCCAGGTGCAGCGGATTGATATTTCACTCCTGCAAGCTGACTGGGACCAGATGTGGGCCAACCCCGAGGCTAAGTACCAGGCCCAGGCCGATGCCATCATCTTCGGCGAGCGCCTGGAAGATGTGGGCTTCCGCATGCGCGGCCAGTTCTCGTTGCGCGAATCGGGCGATAAGAAGCCCTGGAAAATTGACACGGATGCCTATATTGACGGGCAAGAATATCACAACCTGCGCCAGCTCATGCTGCTCAACAGCATCGGCGATCCCAGCCTGTTGCGCGAGAAGCTTGCCTATGAGATGATGCGTTTTGCCGGCCTGCCTGCCAGCCACGTGGCTTATGTAGAGCTGTGGATTGATATCACCGACGACAGCCGCCCGGCCACCTTTTGGGGCATCTATACCCTGGTGGAGCGAGTGGACAACAAATATTTGGATAACCGCTTCGGGCGCGACAGCCAGGGCGGCAACCTCTATAAAGCCAGCCACGCCCAACGCGGGCCAATGGATCTGATCTACTATGGCGAAAGCATCACCGATTACCCCATCCAGAACGGCCAGTACGCCTATGGCAAAGAGAACAACGAAGCTGAGGCCGATTACAGTGATATTGTAGCCCTGTGCCGGGTTGTGGATGGCGTCCAGTACGCCACCGAAGATGAGCTGGTGCAGGCTCTGGAGGGGGCAATCAATGTGGACGCTTTCTTGCGTTACATGGCGGTGATCACGATCCTGGATAACTGGGATTCATATCCCTATACCGGCAATAACTATTACTTGTTCAATAACCCGGTCAGCGGGCGGTTTGAATGGATCCCGTGGGACCTGGCCTGGGGAGAAAACACCAGGGCAGGCTTGTTCCCATCTTCGGGTTCAGGGCTGGTGCAGCGCGCCCCCCTGGTGGACCAGGTTTTCAGCGTCGCAAGCTACCGCAGCCAGTATCTGGCGTATGTTGATTTGTTACTGCGCTACTGGTTTAACGAAGAGAATGTATCTGATCAAGTCGAGCAGTATCACCGCCTGATCGCGCCTTACGTCATCCAGGCAACGGGCGATAAGGCCTTCTATGGCAGCCACCCTATGTTCCCACCAGAGGCCTTTACGAATTCATGGCAAGATCTGGTGCGCTTCACCAGCGAACGCGGCCAGTTCTTGCAAGAAGTGCTGGCGAACGAGGCGCAGCCGTAAAGCTAGGCATCAGTTTAGTAAGGAGGAGCACGATGAGCCGGAATACCATTTTATGGATCGCAACGTTGTTGATGGGGTTGACTGCGGCGGCTTTGCTCGTCGCGCCGGCCGCGGCCCAGGGCGACCAGGGATTTACCGAAACATTCGAGGACCCTCAGCTTCCGGGCTGGGAATACGCGCCCGAGGTGGTTGTGACCGAGGGGACCTTGCGAATTGGGCCGGCCCAGTTTGCCGCCCGGCTGGGCGCCTGGCAAGATTTTACCCTGGCGTTCAAACTGCGCTTTTCGGGCGAGGGCGAGACCCACGTCAACTACCGGGCAACCGACCAGGGCAGTTACCTGCTGCTGCTGAGGCCCGGCGAGGTAACGCTGCTCAAAACGGCTCAACAGAGCGAACCTCAGGAGTTGGGCCGCTCCGCGGCGGATGCGCTCGATACCCGCGACTGGATCACGGTGCAGATTGCGCTGTCAGGCGGCGAACATACCATCTCGGTCAATGATGCGGTCTTGATCGATACCACCGATCCAGACCCGCTTGGGCGGGGAGGGCTGGTGTTCAACTCTGTCGGCCAGCGCACCACCGAATTAGACGACATGAGCCTGCAAGCCCAGCCTGCTGAGGCAGGGGCCGGGCCGGTTGAACCAGCCGGAACACTGGCGACCCCAACCGCCGCCCCGACGGCCCAGGCGCCTGCGACCGGCTCCTGGCAAGACCTTCTCCGCAGCCTGTCTGTCAGCCAGGGCAGCGCCTTTGAGGCGGATGTGTTCGTCGTTAACCTGCTCCTGGCTGTACTCACCTCTTTCATCCTGAGCCGGGTGTATATCTATTGGGGAGGCTCGCTTTCAAACCGGCGAAAGTTCGCCGCCAACTTCATGCTGGTGACGATTACGACCACCTTTATCATCCTGGTGGTGCGTTCATCGGTGGCTCTGTCGCTGGGCCTGGTAGGCGCCTTGTCCATTATCCGCTTCAGAGCGGCGATCAAAGAACCGGAAGAGCTGGCGTACCTGTTCTTTGCCATCAGCCTGGGCATTGGCTTGGGTGATAACCAGCGCATGGTCACCCTGGTCACATTGGCCGTGGTAGTCATCATCATCGGCCTGGCGCGCCTGCTGCGCCAGACCCAGGCCGATATTAACTTGCATCTCACGGTTGCCAGCCGCGGCACCGAGAAGATCACCATGCAGCAGGTGATTGAAGTGCTGGCCCTCCATACCGACAAGCTGCGCCTTCTACGCTATGACGAAACCCCCGAAGCCCTTGAGATATCTTTTGTGGTTGAGTTCCGCCACATCTCGAACCTCAGCCAGGCGCGCTCGGCGCTGCAAGAGCTGTCGCCGGCGCTGCAAATTTCATTCCTCGATAACAAAGGCATTTGGTGATGGATGTTCCAGCCCAATCTACGCCGGTAGAGCAGGGCTATACCCCGCTGCGCACCTACCGCTACGAACGCAAGTTCCTGGTGGATGAGCTGCTGCCTTTCCAGGTAGAAGCGATCATCAAGCTGCACCCGCGCTTGTTCTATGCGCCTTATCCGCCGCGCTTTGTGAATAACCTGTATTTCGATACCCCCGACATGGAGAATTACTACGATAACGTCAATGGGGCAGCCCACCGGCGCAAAGTGCGCGTGCGCTGGTATGGCGCCCCATTTGGCGAGTTGAACCGCCCGATGTTAGAGATCAAGGTTAAAGATGGGCTGGTGGGTACCAAGCACACCTATCCCCTATCGCCGTTCTGCCTGGATCACGGCTTTTACAGCAATTACTTTAAATCGATCGTGCTGAATTCAGACTTACCCGAGAATGTGCGCCGCGATCTGTGCAGTCTGGAGGCGGTGCTGTTCAACCGCTATCACCGACAGTATTATGCCTCGCGGGATGGGCATTTTCGGGTCACGCTCGACGCCGAGATGACTTTTTACAAGGCGAACGAAGCTTTGGGTAATGCTTTTGTTCACCGGCAGGCGAATGACCACGACTTGGTGGTGGAATTGAAATATGAGATTGACCAGGAACCGCATGCCAACCGGGTGGCGAGTTTCTTCCCCTTCCGGGTGACGCGCAATTCGAAGTATGTGCAGGGGATCGAGCGGGTATATTTTTAGATTTTTCCCCGCGCGGGCGAACATTGATCATTTTGAGATGATTAGATAGGCCTTGCTCGTTGGCGTGGGTGAAGAGGCCTATCACCCCACCCCTTTGAAAGGATTGATCACCTGTACTTCGCCATACATCTGGCCATGATTCAAATCCTCGGATAGCAGCAGCTTGCAGCCCAGGCTGACCGCGCTTTGGATCACCTGCGCGTCCCAGAAAGCCAGTTGGTAATTCTGGTGAAGGTTAATGGCCTGGAGTAAATCTCTGGCTTGAGGAGTGTGCAAGCGCCATTGCGCCAGGTCGGCCACGATCTGCCGCGCGGTTTGAGTGTCCAGCGGTGGGGCGATCTTGCGGGTGACTGTGACATAAAATTCCTGCAGCACCTGGATACTGAGACACCCCTTTTCATTTTCCCAACATGCTTCCACCAATTGCGCCGCCAGGCTATGTTTCCTCCCGGCAGAGCGGTCATAGGCATAAATCAGGATATTGGTGTCCAGAAAATAGACCACCTGGGTATCAACGTTCATGCAAATCTTCCCTTTTCCAGGTCATCTGCCCCTGGGTATTCAGGTCAAACCCGCTTTTTAACAGCACTAAATTGCGTTGCCGCGCTTGCTCGTAAGCTTCCTGATGAGCGACCAGGTCTGCCAACGTTTGGGTCAGCAAGCCGGATAGCGAGGTGTTCTTTTGCACAGCCAGTATCTTGGCTTTGCGCAAGATCTTCTTAGGGATTGCCAGGGTCACGTTTTGGGTGGTTTCCATGCTCACCTCCGCAGAGGGGTACTTCACGTAATTAAGTATATCACGTGTATGCGTGAAGGACAAGACCCCGTGCAAACATCATCAGGCGAACGCTTCTGCTTGTGTGGGTGGTTTTATCGTGTACAGGTACCATCTCAATAAAACGGGGGAAGTGGGGTGTTTTGTGCGTGCGGAGCACGCACAAAACACCCCACACCCCAAGTTATTGAGAAGTTACGCGTACAGAGTATAATCGGTTTACTTAATGCAAGAACTGAGCGTCCAACAAAGCCGGACGGCCACGATTCTCTCTTGGGCAAGCTTCCTGGTGATTTGGCTGGCAGCGCTCTGGTCTATCCCCACCCGGTGAAAACAGCCGGTAAATAGACAACGATTCCACATTGTTCAGGATTGCAAAATTGGCTTACGACTGCCAACGCCTGCACGGTTAAGAGCTATTTCCAGGGTGCCAGGCGCATCTTCCATAGAGGAACAGATTCTTGTTTCTACAGGAAGATGATGTGCAAGCGG
>JAFGBV010000206.1 GCA_016932955.1 Anaerolineales bacterium
ACCAATGTACCTGCCAATGTGGCAGGGCCGCTTGAGGCCGCAGATGCCATGGTCATAAAGCCCACCGGCAAACCTGCCTCGGCCGCCACCAGCCCGGCCTCCAGGCTGCCCCCATCCTGTCCTAGTGGGCTGGTCGTACATTGGGTGATGGAGAGCAATGGTCTTTGGCGCAGCTCTTTTGCTCCGCCCGCCAATACCGAGGCCATCTCGATGGCTGCCCGCATCTCAGGCTCGGTGACGATCGTTTCTGTTTGAACGTGCTTGCGGCTCACATTCCAGATAGCCTCTAACTCGTGTAAACTACGGCTCTCAGGTGGACAGTCTTGAGCTGATAGCGCCACCCAGTGGAAGGAGATTTCCTCCAAGTAATCTGCTACTCGAGCGATATCCTCCACATCCTGTTTTGTAGACCGGCGCAGCTCCCCGCTGAATGGATCAAGGATCTCGACACCACAGCCATCCGTCGCTAGGTAGCTGTGATTCCCATCCAACGGAAGGTCCAATGCTGGATCGAGTGCTGCCAGGCTGTAGGTTGGTGGAGCTTTGGACAGCGCGCCTTCGATGATATGGGCGGGGATACGGGCAACTTTCTTCTGCGGGTCAACCTTTGCCCCATGGTCAGAAAAGATCTGTAAAGCTCTGTCAGAAGGAAAGCGAACGCCCACCATTTCGATCACGTCCAAAGTAGCCGCATGGATTTGCTCCACATCTGCGCTGGACAAGATCTCCAGGCGAATTTTGGGATCATAAATGCTCTTGATTTTTTGTGTCATCCGAAAACCTCATGCTTTCTGCTTGCTGATGCTCTCAAACAGCAACAAGCTGGGTGGCTAATTGTACAGCTCCTATGGCATCTTCAGCGTAACCATCAGCACCGATCTCCGCAACCCAACCTCGTGTAACAGGGGCGCCACCTACCATGACCTTGACTTGATCGCGCAACCCAGCCGCCGACAGCGCTTCAATGATTTCTTTTTGCACAACCATCGTAGTCGTAAGCAGCGCCGACAACCCCACCAGTTGCGCACCAGTCTCCTTGACTTTAGCAATGAAAGCTTCCGCCGGGACATCCACCCCAAGATCATATACCTGGAAACCGGACGCTGACAGCATTGTCGCAACCAGGGATTTACCAATCTCGTGGATATCCCCTTGCACAGTACCAATGACCACCTTCCCACTGACTTTCATCTGTTGGGAGCGAGCATGCAACTCAGGCTCTAGTAAATCCATTGCTTGCTGCATGCCACTGGCGGATATGATCAAGTGCGGAAGGAAATATTCTCCTGCGGAGAATTTCTCGCCCACAATGTTCATCCCAGGTACCAGGCCCCCTTCGATTATGGTCATGGGTTCAATGCCAGCCTGTAAGGCTTGCTTTGTAAGATCAACGGTCAGTTCCGGATCTCCATCAACAAGGCTGCCGGTAATCTGTGAAAGTAGCTCAGTTGTCATATTTTCTCTCCTTGGTCAGGGATTTAGGTGCATCGAGACAAACTCAATCTGGAGGCAGAGGGGGCAAATGATCCATCCCCACCTGGCGAGCAGCACCAGCTGTAATCCTGGTCAGCTCTGCTTTCAACTCAGCTGGAAGAGGGGAGGGTTGGTAAGTATTTAGCAGACTCTCTACGCGGGCAGCTGCCCGGTCAGACGTAGTATGTTTGCCAGTCCTTTCCCAGGCATCCAGCGGTCCACGGTCGATCACCGCAGATGGGATAAAAAATTCCTGTTGGAACCATTTCAACGTATGCGGGCGTGAAAGGTAATCAGCGCGATGACCAGAGCGACGTACCAAATCAAGGGCTAGCGGTTCGTCCCGCGCCTGCACCCCTGCCAGCATCCGCCGCGCCATCCCAATGATTTCAGCGTCAATAACCAACTTCTCAAAGCTCTGGCAGCGTAAAAAGTCGATCATTCCACCCCCAGAGACCATGTTGACACCCGACAGAGCAGCCATAAAAACCCCGCCAGCTGATTCAAGCCCAGATTGAGCATCCAGAGTCTTCGAATCGCTAGAGCCCATATAGGTATGGGTGGGAAGTCCTAACGATTTACCAACCTCCACATAGGCACTGTCAATTAACCAGGTGCCTACATCGCCCATGGCTGGCGTTCCAAAGCGCATATCAAAAGTAGCCGGAGCGCCCCCCCAAACCAGAGGCGCGCCAGGGTTGGCTAACTGGGATATCACCAAGCCACTCAAACTCTCCGCGGCATGCTGAACAACCGCTGCAGCCAGCGTGACCGGAGCAGTGGCTCCTGCCAGAGGCATCGATACCAGCTCTGCTGGGACCCCTTTGCGAGCGCAATCGATCAAATTCTGACAGGTGAGATCGCTCCATAGCAAGGGGGGTGAAGGACAAATATCGAAAACCGCCAACGGTCGCTCTGCCAGCCTAGCTTCACCACCAGTCACGGCAACCAGCATCTCCCACATGACTTTCCAGGTTTCTTTGCTGAAAGCACCGGTGACGATCGGTTTTTGCGTATAGAGCAATGCCAGGTATAACCGGTACAGATCCCCAATTTCCGCTGGCACATCCCTGCAGACCATAGCCGTGCTCTGAGCATCATAATCAGGAAGCGTTTCTACTAACTTTACAAAACGTACAAAGTCAGCTGTGGTCGGCGGGCGTTGCTGACCGGTCGGGTAATCCAATATTGTCACGGCAGCCGAGCCCGGATCAAAGTGCACATTATCACCGCCATAATGGACCAACGGCTGGCCATGCATATCATACAAATAGAATTCTCCTGGCGTAGTTTGCAATGCATTCCAGACGATCTGCTCCGGAATTCTAGCAATGCGGGTGTCAAAATCGACCTGCGCTCCTGCTGATGCCAATAATTGTAAGGCTTCGTGATTGTGTACCCGCACACCTGGGTCAACCAGCAAGCTTAATCCCTCATCAATGATCTGCTCTATCATTTCCTTAGAAAGGAAGGTCACCTTAGGTTGCATCCGGGAAGCTCCTTGAAATCGATTCATAAAAATATTCTGATTCTAAAAATAATAATATGTATGAGGTGTGCACCCTACGCACGATTATCCTGGCAATTCTTTCAGTCGGCAAACATTAATCTAGGGATTCGGCTGAAACATAATGGCTTTGATGAACTCTTCTTTAAACCCAGAATGGGTAGTTAGCTCAATATATTCAGCGCGCTGTGCCAAATCAACTGCTTTCCGGCGTTGCTCTCTTGAAACCAGCATCTGCCTGGCACCTGCGCCAGCCGCGTTCCCGATCTGCTGGAAGCGCTCCAAAGGCAACGCAGGAAACATGCCAATCCGCATGGCACTGTTGATATCCAGGTAAGTGCCAAAGGCGCCTGCCACGATAAAGCGCTCGACTGAGCTGAAATCAATACCGGCTTCCGCCACTAACACCTCAATGCCAGTACGTATGGCCCCTTTGGATAACTGGATCTCGTTAACGTCCTTGCGGGTAATCAGGATGTCTCGCCCATGTCCAGTCTTATCTGCCGGGACCAACACCAGCGCATTTTTTCGATCCTGGTGGATTATTTGATATGCCTGGTTATCTTCATTATCAGATGTGGGCTTTAACAGGATATTACCAGCGCTACTGAGCAGGTTCTCCGATAGCAAGCCTGCCACCGCGTCCAGGATGCCAGAGCCACAAATCCCAACCGGTGGCTTTCCAGCGATCGTGTAAGTGCGGATGATTCCTTTGTCCATGATGACCCTTTCGATCGCACCAGGTGCGGCTCTCATACCATCATGGATATGGGCGCCCTCAAACGCCGGTCCAGAGGCAGTTGAGCAGGTCAAGATGCGCTCCCCAACTGCCAGGCTAATCTCGGTATTTGTCCCAATATCCAAAGCTATAAAAATACCCTTATCTTGTCCCAGGCCCGAAGCCAGCAGCATGGCAACATGGTCGCCGCCAACATAACCGGCAATATTCGGCGGCAGGTATACCTGTGCTCCTGCTGCCAGCTCCAAACCGATCGCTTTGGCAGGGAACTCCATTTCTTCACTAACAGCCGGCACATAGGGAGCCAGCCCCAATTGTCGCACAGGCAAACCCGCTAACAGATGATGCATTGCAGTATTGCCTACCAAAACCGCTTCCAGGATTTGTTGCCGTGA
>JAFGBV010000207.1 GCA_016932955.1 Anaerolineales bacterium
CACTTTTGCCGATGGATTGTGGGATGTTTTTATCGGCTGCTTCGCGCTACAGTTCGCCATCGCGCCGCTGTTGAGTGAGTCGCTGGGTGACTTTTGGAGCTCGGCTATCTTCCTGCCCTTTTGGGCGGCGGTCTATCTGGTGATCTGGCTGGTGCGCAAGCACATTGTTGCACCGCGCCTGGGCGCTGTGACATTCCGCAAGGCGCGCCAGCAGAAAATCACTCGTTTTACGTTTGTGATGCTGGCGGTCAATGTGCTGGTGGCCCTGATGGGTATCCTGGTTGCGCTGGTGATCAATCGCTCGGCGGATGCGGATGCCGTTGCCCGGACGGGACTGGTCATCAGCCTGATGCTGGGGCTGTTCCTGCTGGCCGGTTTCAGCGCCGCGGCCTACCTGCTTGATTGTGGACGTCTATTTTTCTATGGCCTGATTCTGTTTGTGGCGCCCTTCTTTGGCGAATGGCTCTATCAGCACCACGGCGCCGCACATCACGGCTACCCAATCGCTTTCGGCTTTACAGCCGGGGTGATGATCGTGACCGGGCTGGTGCTCTTCGTGCGCCTGCTGATCAACAACCCGCGGGTGGAAATGCCTGCAGAGGGGGGATGAGATGAGCAAGCCACAGGACGATCCTGAACTGCACCCGCTGGCAGGGCTGGACCAGATCATCCACGCCCCGGCGCGCCTGATGGTGCTGACCTATCTCTATGTGGTCGAGAGCGTAGATTATGTTTTCTTGATGCGCCTGACCGGGCTGACCTGGGGGAACCTGGCAACTCACCTGAACAAGCTGGAGGAGGCGGGGTACGTGGAGATCATCAAAACTTACAAGGGAAAAAAACCACAAAGCATCCTGCGCATGACCGAGCAGGGCAGGGCAGCCTTCCGGGCTTACAAGAAAGAGCTACAGCAAGTGCTGGATGACCTGCCCGATTGAGCGCAACTGTGGGGATGGGCCAGATCCATCAAGAGGCTTATAATACGCAACAACGCACTCACCCTCCAAGCCGATGACCGACGAGGGTGAGTGTGTAATTGGGAGATCATGATCTGTTTGTGAATGTTGCCCATGTTGTGTATCACTGGGAGGGCTCGATGAAACGCAAATGGTTGATCATCATTATTCCGCTGGCTGTGCTGGGGGTTTTTCTGATCGTGATCTGGCCTATGGCCCCGCTGTGGCAAAAGATGGGGGGGGAACCGATTTGCATCCAGGGAGATTGGCCTGATCTTCATCTTGTCCCGTGCTCGGGCCAGCAGGCGGCTTCCATTGTCGCGGTGCCGCTGCCCACGCCGGGCGCAGAGGGGCCGATCCCGATCATCGTGGATGACGACGGCAGCCCGGATGGGATGGTGGCGCTGCTGTATTTCCTGCGCAATCCGATGTACGAGGTACGAGCGGTGACGGTCTCTTACGGAGAAGCCCACCCGGAACGGTTTGCCGGGTATGTGGCGCAGATGCTGGCGGCGTTTGACCGGGCAGAGATCCCGGTTGGCTTTGGGCGGGATGCGCCGTTCGAGGGGGCAAATGCCTTCCCTGACTCATGGCGGGAGGGGAGCGACAATTTCTGGGGCATCGAGGTTCCAAAGGGGAGCGGGGCGACGACGCCTGTCCCGGCGGCGGAGTTGATGGCGGAAATCGTTGCTGCCTCCGAGAGACCGGTGACGGTCTTCGTCAGCGGGAGTCATACGAACCTGGCTGAAGCGCTGCGCCTTGATGCGGGCATTGCCGCCAATATCGGCGAGGTGTTCATCATGGGGGGGAGTGTGCGGGTGGCGGGGAACATCCACAGCGATTGGCCAGAATTTGAGAACGAGGTGGCGGAGTGGAATATCTGGGTTGACCCGCTGGCGGCTGATGAGGTGTTCTCAGCCGGGCTAGGACTGCACCTGGTGCCGCTGGATGCGACCCGCCAGGTGCTGTGGACAGGAGCCGATCTTACGGGCTGGCGGTCGTCGGGGGCGCCTGAAAGCGCGCTGGCAGCAGAGCTGGTGCAGATGACGCTGGATGCCTGGGGTGTGGAGAGCGTCTATGTGTGGGACCTGGTGGCGGCGGTGCAGGCGACACTGCCGGCGGTATGCCCCGAAACCCCGCTGGGGATCGAGATCGTGACCGCGCCCGGTGCAGAGCAGGGGCGCACGCGGGAGGTGGAGCAGACGCCGAACGTGTCGGTGTGCCTGGAGCCCGATGCGGGGCAGGCGAAGGGATTGGTGGCTTCAGCTTTCGAAGCCCCATGAGCGAGGATCGCGATGGCTGAATATACGATTACACTGACGAGTACTCCTGATCCCGCGGACGTGGATGTTGTGCGGCAGGGGTTGGACGCCTACGATGCATCCCAGGGGGCGGTGGTGGACTGGGTGCCGCTGGCGTTGTTTGCGCGCGATGCTGAGGGCAACATCGTTGCCGGGCTGACCGGAAGCACTTACTGGGGGTATTTGTACGTTGGGCGCTTATGGACGGAGGAACGGCTGCGCGGCGAGGGGCTGGGCTCACGCTTGCTGGCAGATGCCGAGCAGGCGGCGCGCGGGCGCGGCTGCCACGCGGCGCATCTGATGACCGGCGATTTCAACGCCCTGCCTTTCTACCAGAAACGCGCTTACGTGATCTTTGGCGTGCTGCACGATATGCCCCCCGGGCACACGCAGTATTTTATGTGCAAGAAGTTGTGAAAATGAACGCCCCGAATGGAATTCCACTCGGGGCGTAACCTGTGGGCCCAGTAGGGATCGAACCTACGACCAAACGGTTATGCATCCCACTACGGCTTTCGCCGCCTCTTTCGAGTTCGTGGGCTGGACTGTCCCTTCACCCTGGAAGACCAGGGGCCTGCCATCCAGTCTCTACACCTTCCTGCATTGCAGGCTTGGCTCGGGATTACCATTCCAATTGCTGCAGGCTTCCCCGAATTTGACAGGTATCACGCAAGAGTCGCCTCTTGCGCAGCCCTGTGCAGTGGATCGTATTGAGAGGAATCTCAACTTAGACTCACTGCTTTAAGCCGTCCGCTCTGCCGCTGAGCTATGGGCCCATTTTAAAGTGCCGGGTTCCACGCACCGCGCGCGGCGGCGCATTGCGTACGGAACCTCAGGAGCGGGCGACCGGATTCGAACCGGCGAATGTCAGCTTGGAAGGCTGATGCCTTACCACTTGGCGACGCCCGCGCGGATGGTATTTTATCACAATTTTGGGAAGGGTCAGGGCAGGCGAGGATCAGGAGTTTCTTAAAGTCAGAAACTCCTGGAGCCACACAACGCCCCACCCCCTAGATCCCCCGCCCCGGCGCCGGGGCGGGGGACTTGAAAGAGAACTTGGGGTGCAAGCGAGCGGCGTAGCCGCTCGCTTGCACCCCAAACCCCGACTTTAAGAAAAGCGTGAGGCGAGGATACAGGGCTTTCAAAAAGTCCTGAAAGCCCTGAGGTAAGGGTAATGAAACCTTAATCCTGCATGCTTTGGAAAACGGTATACTAGGGGGTAATTCGTATGTAAATGATCCGGTTTTAGAGGTGCATGAAGATGAGTGATGACAATTCGATACGTGAGGTTGCCACGCTGGCAGGCGGCTGTTTCTGGTGCCTGGAGGCGGTGTATGAGCAGTTGAAGGGGGTGGAGAAGGTGGTTTCGGGGTACGCGGGAGGCAGTACGCGCAACCCTTCTTACGAGCAGGTGTGCAGCGGGATGACGGGACACGCCGAGGTGGTGCAGGTGACCTTTGACCCGCGGGTGATCACGTTCCGCGAGCTGCTGGCGGTGTTCTTCACCATCCACGACCCGACCACGCTGAACCGCCAGGGGGCGGATGTGGGGACGCAGTACCGTTCGGCGATCTTCTACCACTCGGCAGAACAGAAGAGGACAGCCGAAGAAGTGATGGAGGAGATCAGCCGGGCGGGGGTGTGGGATAAGCCGCTGGTGACGGAGCTTACGCTGCTGGATGCATTCTACCCGGCGGAAGCGTACCACCAGGGGTATTTCCGCAACAACCCCGGACAGGGATACTGCCGGGTGGTGGTCGCGCCAAAGGTGGCAAAGTTCCGCAGCCAGTTCATGGAACGGCTGAAATCGTAGCAGAGGGGCAGACCGAATGATCACGCCGCTGGCGGGTGAATGCCCGATGGCGGCGTTTTTGATTTTAAGACGGATTCTCGAACGCGAAGTGTGTTTTTCGAATAAAATGATAGAGGAATCCGTTAAGGAAATAGATTGCTTCGCAGAAACCGCTCGCAATGACATGAGGGCGAGTGATTGGATAGATTGTAAGGAACGTTCCGTGACCGGAAGGACTGCCCAACAAGATGAGCTCGATCTGGTTGCCAGGGCGCAGCAGGGAGACCGCGCTGCCTTTGGCGAGCTGGTGCGCCGCTATTACCCGGGCGCGGTGAGCGTGGTGTACCGCATGTGCGGGGATGGGCAGATGGCAGAGGATGCCGCACAGGAGGCTTTCTTGCAGGCATGGTTACATTTATCTTCTTACCGGCCGCGCAGCAGCAGCCCCTCCGGGCTGCGCAACTGGCTGTACCGCATTGCGGTGAATGCGGCAGTGGATATCTTGCGCCGCGAACGGCAGCCTGTGCCGCAGGATGTGGATGACCTGCCCATCGCCGATCCACAGCCGGGGCCGGAAGCAAGCCTGGTCAGCGAGGAGAGGGCAGCGCTGGTAAAACGTGCTGTGCTGGCGCTATCTCCGGCAAGCCGGGCGGTGCTGGTGCTGCGAGAGTATGAGGGGCTATCGTACCAGGAAATTGCCGCTACGCTGGATATCCCAGTTGGGACGGTGATGTCGCGATTGAACTATGCCCGCAGCCAGTTGCGGACAAGCCTGGAGTCGCATCTATTAGCGGTGGAGGTGCAAAATGTCTGAACATGTGACGCAATGGTTGGGTTCTTATCTGGATGGCGAGCTGCAGGGCAGCCAACTGCGACAGGTGGAGAAGCACCTGGAGGAGTGCCCCGATTGCCGGGGAGAGCTGGAAGCCTTGCGGAACCTATCGGCTGTGCTGCAAGAAGCGCCCCTGCCGGAAAGCCTGCCAACGGCAGAGCGCTTTGCGGCGCGGGTGGCTTTGCGGCTGCCTCGCCAGGCGCGGCCCATCGCGCAGCGCAAGGCGTTGGAGCTGGGCTGGTGGCTGGCGCCGGTGGCAATGCTGTGCACCTGGATCTTTATCCAGACGGTTTTTACATTGAGCGGGTGGGTGATGGCAGCCGATAGGGCGGGGTTGTTGGGCGATGCCTCTGCCATCCTGGTGCAGGGCGAAATGAGAATGGGAGCGATCACCGGCGTGTTGGAGCAGACGGATCTATTGACGAGCGAGACCGCCGGACAGTTATTGAATGCGGTGGAGAATTTTGGCTGGAATACATTGGTGCAGGTAATTATTGAGCTGGGTATTGCGCTGCTTTACCTGGGCTGGCTGGCGCTTTGGCTGGCGCGCAAGCGCCAGGCAGTGCTGGCGGTTGAGCGGTAGCGCACCGGCTGCCCTGTCTCAGGAGGTGAAAAGATGGATCAGATCAAGGTATTGAAACGAGCATGGAAAATCCTGTGGAGTTACCGGGCATTGTGGGTCTTTGGCATTGTGCTGGCGCTGACGGTGGGAGGCGCTGGGGGACCTCCAGGGAGCCGCGGCGAGGGCGGGGGCGGAAGCGATAACTGGAGAGACCAAACGCAGCCCTACGAGTTCCCCAACCAGGCAGGCGACGACTTTGCGAAGAGCATGGAAGGTTTGCGTGAGTGGGCTGAACAGGGCTTCCCGCCGATAGAGCTGGAGGGCGGGATCACGACGACCACACTGATCGTGCTGGCTGTATTGTTTCTGATATTTCTCTTTATCAGTATCGTGGCGGCAACCATCGCACGCTATGTGGCGGAGGCGGCATTGATCCGCATGGTGGATGAGCATGAGAGCACAGGAGAGAAGCCAGGGTGGCGCCAGGGATTGCGCTACGGCTGGTCTCGGACAGCCTGGCGGATGTTCCTGATCGGCCTGCTGATCGGGCTGCCGATCTTCCTGGCGGTTATCCTGGTGGTAGTGCTTTCGGGGCTGGGAATCTATTGGCTGGTGGTGGAGGCGGGGGAGTTTGTGATGGTCACAGGGATCATCGCTGCGGTGGGGATTGCTTTTCTGCTGATCTTCCTGGTCACGCTGGTGGGGGTTGTGCTCTCGCTGGTGCGCGAGTTCTTCTGGCGGGCGTGCGCGCTGGAGGAGATGGGCGTGCTGGATGCGCTACGGCATGGTTGGGGGCTGGTGCGGCAGAATTGGAAAGATGTGGCTTTGATGTGGTTGATCATGATCGGCTTGAGGATTGGCTGGGTGATCGCGTCGATGATGTTCTTTGTTGTCAGCATTCCGCTGTTATTGCTCACCGGCGCGCTGGGGATCCTCATTGGCGCTATCCCCACGCTGCTGGTAGCGGCGATCAGCAGCCTGTTTTTGAGCGGGCCCTTCCCCTGGGTGGTAGGTGTGATCGTGGCGTTGCCGTTTTTCCTGGTAACGGCGCTCTCACCGTTGATCTTCTTCCGCAGCCTGGAGCTGACCTTCAACTCCACGGTGTGGACGCTGACCTACCGCGAGGTGAAAGCGCTGCAGGCGATCCAGGCAGAGGGGATCCTTGCGCCGAACCTGATTGATTGAGTGGATTGTTTTCTCAAGACAGCAGGGATTTTGTGAGCCAAGTCCACAAAATCCCTGCTGTTTGGTTCTTTCGTGTTAAAATCAGCCTCTGATTGCCAGACCATTTGGGAGATTGAGATAGCGATGCGTGACAATAAAACCTTCCTGCGCGAGCTGGGCGATGGCCTGGTCTTGCGCCGTTCTACGCCTGAGGATGCGGAGGCGCTGGCGAATTTCAATGCCGGGATCCATTCCGATGAGGGGGCTGAAAAGCCCAATCCATACATAATCGCCTGGACACGCGACCTGCTGGAGAAACCACACCCCACGTTCCACAGCGAGGATTTCACGATTGTGGAGGAAAGCGAGACGGGGAAGATCGTTTCATCGATGAACCTGATCTCGCAGGTGTGGGCATACGAGGACATCCGCTTTGGGGTGGGGAGGCCCGAGCTGGTGGGCACGCTGCCCGAGTACCGCCAGCGCGGGCTGGTGCGCGCCCAGTTCGATGTGATTCACCAATGGAGCGCCGAACGGGGCGAGCTGGTGCAGGCGATCACGGGCATCCCCTATTACTACCGCCTGTTTGGCTATGAAATGGCGCTGAACCTGCACGGCGGGCAGACAGGCTATCTGCCACACATCCCGCGGCTGAAAGAGGATGAGGAAGAGCCTTACCGCGTGCGCCCGGCGCAGGAGGCCGATGTGCCTTTCCTGGTGAGGGTGTACGCGCAGAGCAGCCGGCGGCACAATGTGACGTGCATTTGGGATGAGGGCCTGATGCACTATGAGATCAGCGGGAAAAGCGAGCTCAATGTCAACCGCTATGTACTGCGCGTGATCGAGAGCAGCAGCGGCGAGGCGGTGGGGATGCTGGGGCACCCGCCAACGACCTGGGATGGAATACTGTATGCGATGGTGTATGAGATCCTGCCCGGCGTTTCGTGGGCGGCGGTGACGCCGTCGGTGGTGCGCTATCTGGAGCAGCAGGGGAAGCAGTATGCAGAAAGCGAGAAGCATGCCTTCGAGGGTTTTGGCATGGGATTTGGCGAAGAACACCCAGTATATCGAGTGATGGAAGGGCGCCTGCCGCGAGTGCGCAAGCCGTATGCCTGGTACCTGCGCGTGGCTGACCTGCTGGGCTTTGTGCGCCATATCGCGCCGGTTCTGGAGGAGCGCCTGGCAGGCTCGGAGCTGGTGGGATACAGCGGCGAGGTGCGGGTCACTTTTTACCGCGATGGGATGCGCCTGGTTTTTGAGCAGGGACGGCTGGCAGTGGTGGAGGCGTGGAAGCCCACACCGCAAGGGCACTCCGGCGAAGCGGGTTTTCCGGGCTTGACCTTTTTGCAGTTATTATTCGGCTACCGCTCACTGGCTGAGCTGAAGTACGCTTTTGCAGATTGCTGGACGGACGGCGATGAGATCAGCGCACTGCTGAATGTACTCTTCCCGCGCAAGCCCTCGAATGTGTGGCCGGTGTCTTGAGCTGAGGCGAGATGATCCTGGGCGTGATTTCTGATACGCATGTGCCCGACCGCGCCCGATGTGTGTCGCCACGGGCGCTGGAGATCTTCCGCCAGGCGGGGGTGGAGGCGATTTTGCACGCGGGAGATATCAGCACGCAGGCTGCGCTGGATGCGCTGGGAGCGATCGCCCCGGTGTATGCAGTATGCGGCAACCGGGATATGTTCACGCTGGGTGATCTACCCGCACAACGCAGGCTGGATTTCGAGGGGGTTCGCATCGGCCTGACGCATGGTCACGGCACATTGGGCAACTACATCACGGAGAAATTCCGCATTATCCTGCTGGGGTTGGATGCGATGCTTTACGCGCGACGGGCGCTGGCAGCGTTCCCGGATGTGGATGTGGTCGTTTTTGGGCACATCCACATGCCAGTCAACCGCCGGGTGGGGCAGCAACTGGTGTTCAACCCTGGAGCAGCCTGCTGCTTTGGCTTGAGCAGGCAAGCCCCCAGCGTGGGGTTGCTGACCATCCGCGCCGGGGGCGTGGTAGAAGGCAGACTGGTGGCGCTTTAGGCCTGGGGGAGAAAGGTGTGGCGCCCTTTGACCAGCACCCAACCGATGATGAAGAGAACCCAAAAAGTTCCCAGGTAAGCGGCGATAGCGACGACGGATGTGTCGCTGTGCTTAACGGCAATGCCGATGAAAGCCCAAACCAGCACCAGCAGGTAAGCCACGTCGCGGCGGGTGAAGCCCACGGCGGCGCCGAGCAGGGTGGCAACGATGAGCATGATGACAGCCCAAAGCTGCGGCTCAATGCCAAAGCCATCCCACTTCAGGTAGTCGAGCAGCGAGGTGACGTTCGCCACAGTGGCAACGGTGATCCAGCCCAGGTAGATGCTGAAGGGAACGCGCACCATCCAGGTTTCGAGGGCAGAAACGCGACTGCGCCCGATGCCAAGGATGAGGTAGATGGCGATCAGCGAAGCGAGCAGGATCAGCATGGCGAGCAGGGTGAGTTCGAAGAGGTTGTAGTGCCAGAGGAAGATCCAGGCGATATTGGCAATGCTGGATAGCACGAAGATGTAGCCAATACGGCGCAGGCGGGGGTTATCGGATTGGGCGGGGAGGGCCTGGAAGATGGCATAGGCGATCAGCCCCAGGTAGATGAGACCCCAAATGGAGAATACATAGCCTGCCGGAACAAAGAAGACCGTAAAGCGGTCGGAGATCTCGCCGGTGGTCTGGTTGTTGATGGGCAAGGCGTTTGCCAAGCCGTTGATCGCAATGGTCAGGATTACTGCGACGATGACAAACAATTGCCTCAAACGATCATTGTTCATGGAAAAAGCTCCTTCTCAGATCGGGATGCTGGATCAATAAACCGGCGTGAGCCAGTGACGATATTGAGCCACTTTGCCGCGCACGATGTCGTTGAACAGGTCGCGCAGGCGGCTGGCGACGGGGCCCATCTGCCCGCTGCCGATGGGGCGATAGTCGACGCGGGTGATGGCGGTGATCTGGGCTGCGGTGCCGGTGAGGAAAACCTCGTCGCAGAGGTAGATCTCAGTGCGATCAATGGGGCGTTCCTGGGCGGGGATGCCCAGCTCGGCGCTAGCCAGCTCCAACACGGTGCGGCGGGTGATGCCTTCGAGCACATTGTCTGTGATGGGAGGGGTTGACAGGATCCCATCGCGCACGATGAAGACGTTCTCAGCGCTGCCCTCGGAGAGGTGCCCTTCCTGGGTGAGCACCAGGGCTTCATCAAAGCCTGCGCGCTGGGCGTCGGTCTTGATGAAGGCGGAATTAGCGTAGGCGCCAGCGATTTTGCCGCGGGCGGGAATCACATTGTCATCCACCCGGCGCCAGGAGGAGATGGTGACATGGGCATTGGTATCATTGGCAACGTAGCGGGTGAAAGGTATGGCAACGATAGAAAACGCATCGTGCAGGTTGTGCAGCCGGACGCCCACGCCTTCATCCGCCTTGTATGCCAGGGGGCGGACGTAGACATCGCAGTGATAATCGTCGGCGCGCAGCAGATCGATGGTGATCTGGGTGAGGCTTTGGGGGGTCTGGTCAAATTCCATGCACAGGAGTTTGGCTGAGTTCAGAAAGCGGCGGAAGTGGTCGCTGGCGCGGAAGATGAAAAGTTGCTTTTCTTCATCGCTCCAGTAGGCGCGCACGCCGCCAAAGGCAGCCGTGCCGTAGTTCAGGCTGTGGTTGAACACGCCGACTTTGGCGTCGGCGTAGGGGACGATTTTGCCGTTGAAATAAGCATGTATGGGTGTATCCAAAGGTTAGCCTCCAGTCTTATCGATTTGAGATTATTGGATGCCTTCGTTGACCAGCCAGC
>JAFGBV010000208.1 GCA_016932955.1 Anaerolineales bacterium
GAGCAGGAAGTGGATATCATCCTGTGGGATGGCGGCAACAACGACTTCCCCTTCTACGTCTCTGATCTCAAGATCGTTGTCGCCGATCCGCACCGCCCCGGTCACGAGCTGACCTACCACCCCGGCGAAACCAATGTCAACGACGCAGATGTCTTCGTGATCAACAAAGTCGATACCGCTACTGCTGAGAACGTCATCACCGTCCGCCAGCACCTGGCGCAGCGCAACCCGAACGCCATCGTCATCGAGGGCGCCTCGCCGCTCTTTGTGGAAGACCCTGGCTCCATTCGCGGCAAGCGCGTCCTGGTCATCGAAGATGGCCCCACGCTCACCCACGGCGAGATGGCTTACGGCGCCGGCTGGGTGGCTGCCCGCCGCTTTGGCGCCGCCGAGATCGTCGACCCGCGCCCCTTCGCCGTCCGCTCCATCTTGGAAACCTACCAGAAATACCCCAAGACCGGCCCCATCCTCCCTGCCATGGGTTACGGCGAGGAGCAAACCAGGGACCTGGAAAAGACCATTGCCCGCGCCGATGTGGACATGGTGATCATCGGCACACCCATCGACCTCACCCGCATCATCAAGATCAACAAGCCTTCTCAGCGGGTGCGCTATGAGCTGCAGGAGATCGGACAGCCCACCCTGGAAGACCTGCTGAAAGCCAAGTTCGGCAGATAACCCGCATCCATCGCGAAGGGCAAAGGATCAGCAGATGCTTTGCCCTTCGTTCTTTCCAGTCTGCTTATGCCTACCCTTCACTGGGCCTCTAAGTCTCTCCCCCCCCTCCCCGCTGCCTCCCTGGCGCTCGACTCGCTCATCTATCCCCAGGGTCTCGGCTACGTTCCACCCTCGGCAGCCTCCCGTAACCATCCACCAATTCCTGCCAATCGCTTACTGCTGGGCGACAATCTCGCTGTGATGGCAGCTCTCCTGCCCGATTATGAAGGCATGATCGACCTGATCTACGCCGACCCGCCCTTCTTCACCCAGAAAAGTTTCCCTGCCCGCATTGGGCGCGGCGAAGATTCGCGCCGCCCGCAGGACTGGCAGCTCGCAGACGGCTACCCCGACGCCTGGGGCAGCCTGGATGCCTACCTGGATATGCTCTACCCGCGCCTGGCGCTGATGCACCGCCTGCTCTCCCCCACAGGCGCCTTCTACCTGCACCTGGATTGGCACGCAAGCGCCTACGCCCGCCTGCTGCTGGATGAGATCTTTGGCGCGGAGCGCCTGCTCAACGAGATCATCTGGGTCTATCACGGCCCCTCTCCCATCCGCTCCGCCTTTAACCGCAAACACGATACCATCCTGGCTTATACCAAAAGCAACCAATACACCTTCAATGTCGATGCCGTGCGCCAGCCCTACCACCCCGGGACGGTGAAAACATTTGCCTCCTCGCCCAAGGCAGGTTTCGGAAAAGTACCCAACCTGGAAAGAGGTAAGGTGCCGGAGGATTGGTGGTATTTCCCGGTGATCGCCCGCCTGCACAACGAGCGCACCGGCTACCCCACGCAGAAACCAGCCGCCCTGCTGGAACGCATCTTGCTCGCCTCTTCCAACCCCGGAGACCTGGTGGCAGATTTCTTCTGCGGCTCTGGCACCACCGCCCTGGCAGCATCCCGCCTGGGGCGGCATTTCCTGGCGAATGACGCATCCTGGAGAGCTGTCCACACCACCCGTACCCGCCTGGTTGCTCGAAACGCAGCCCCTTTCACATTAGAGACCCTGCTTGGCGAGAATGATCAGCCTGCTCGCCCCAACGCAGAAGATATCCCCTACCTCAGCCAGATCAGCTCACCCAACGAGGTGCGCCTGACTGACCTCAATCTCGCGCAGGATAGCGCTATGCTAGATTACTGGGAAATTGATCCAGCCTATGATGGAGAAATCTTCCGCTCCGCTGCCCAGGCCTTGCGTCCGTTGCGTAAATCCGCAAGCATCGCCGCCAGCCTTCCGCTTCCTTTTTCCCCCGGTAACCTTCCTCGCTGTGTGCGCCTGGTCGATATTCACGGCAAGGTCACCCGCCTGCTGGTGAACCCTGTCTGAAACCCCCACCCTAAGCTGAAATAATCCTGCGTTGCTCTACGCGGCAGGAGGATGCGCAGCGGCGTACATTCGCTTCCACGTTCTCCAGGTGTTGCGCCACCTGCTCCGCTTCCACGCCAGCAGGCGCATACGAAACATATAACACGTGGCTGGTCTGGCGGGTGATGAGAGAGATGTGGTCCTGCCCGTAAATGACCGTGCATACCACCCCGCTGGCATCGCGCATTGCCATATCGCCCGCCCGTAGTTGTTTGGGCGCGCCATTCATGCGCACCATGAAATCGCCCTCACGCGAAAGGTCCATCCACACCGGGGGCTGAAGCCGCGCCACATCATGCCCAGCCGTCAGCACCATCGTCTCCAGCTCAGCCGTGAAGTTCGCATCCACCAGCATCGAGACCTCTGGCAAACTCTTGCCCTTCAGTGCCACAGATTCAACCTGCAACAGCACATGGTAGGTTTTATCAAACTTCTTATAATAACGCTCGTATGCCTTCATGATCGGCAACGCCAGGAAATCGCTGCGTGTAAACCCGCCATAATGCTGGCACAATTGCTGTTCCACCCTGCACTTCTCCGCATCCAGCGCTGCGCAGGTGCGCGAGTTATCAACCCCGGAAATCTCCAGCAGGCCGATATGCGCGCCTGGGTAGGCTAATCGCCACTCTTGCGTCGCTTCTATTGTCAACATTTTGAGAAAGACTTACACATCCAGGCGGTAGCCCACCCCCCGGATCGTTTTCAGCAAGGTTGGCTTGCGCGGGTCGTCATGCAGTGCCGCCCGCAGCCAGGAAATATGCACATCCAGCGTGCGCGTATCCCCCGAATACTCTGTGTTCCAAACCTCACAAAATAGATTCTTGCGCTCCACCACCTCGCCGTGATGCTGCATCAGCACCTGCAGCAGGCGCACCAGCCGCGGGGTGAGGCGCGCTTCCTGTCCAAGGCAGCGCAGACGCTTATGCTCGATATCCAAACGCAGCGGCCCAACGTGGATGATGTGCTGAGCGTTGCCAGGCAGCAACGGTACGATGCGGTTAATCAATTTTCGCGCAGTAAACGGCAACTTCAAGACCACATTAGCGCAGGGATTTTCAGCGATTTCTTGCTTTTCGCCCAAGATCAACACAATGGGCAGATGATCCATCTTTTCACGCAAATCCTGGCAGATGCGCTTCCCGCTGGTGCGCATCGAAGCTGCGTTGATCACCACCAGGTCTGGATCCACCGTGAGCAGGCGCTCCAATGCCGCGGAGCCCGTTGCGACCAGCTCCACCTGGTAGTCTTTCTTGCGCAAGACCGGTATGAAAGACGGAATACCCGCCCGTTTGCCCTCAACCCAAATTAGCCTTGCTTTCATTCTCCGATACCTGTTTGATCGTGGTGCTTCATCAAGTTCTGCATCCCCTCCTGTATCATGATCCACTTGCTGCGATTATACCGTAATCTTAAAAACTGGCAAGGATGAATTCTTTAACATTCGGTCTGGGTTCTCTGGGAATTGCCGGGGTGAGGCGGATCTGTGGGGGTGTTTGATAGCGGGAAGCCGCTGTCTAGCACTCCAGAATCCTCCTTAAAGTCCACTTGCAAAGTATGTTAGAATAAAACTCACTTGGTTGGTTACTCTCCCGGAGGCCTCTTATGACTGAAATGGTGGAAGTGGTGATTGACAGCATTCGTGTCAGCTTGATGTCGCAGAATCGGATTGTCATCCTGCGCGAGGCAGATACAGAGCGCTACCTGCCGATATGGATTGGAGTCTTTGAGGCCGAGGCCATCGCCCTGGGCTTGCAAGAAGTCGAGGTCGCCCGCCCGATGACCTGGGATCTGCTCAAGAATGTTTTCACTGCCTTGAACGCGCGTATTCTGCGCGTCGAAATCACCGCCCTGCGCGATGACACTTTCTTCGGCAATATCGTTGCCGAGGTGGAGGGCCAGGTCATCAATATCGATTCACGACCCTCAGATGCCCTCGCCCTTGCTGTGCGTGTTCATGCTCCCATCCTGGTGTCTCGTGCTGTGATGGACGCTGCGGGGGTCACCCCAGAGAAGGATCTGCAAGAAGGCCAGGCCGAGACAGAAGCACCCGCCGCCGCCCCATCCACTGAAGAAGGACAAGAGCGCCTTTCAGTCTTTGAGGATTTCCTGGACAAGCTCGACCTGGGGAAAATGGATTCCCAGGATCCAGACGAAGAAGATAAAGATATACTGTAAGGGTAGACAGGGATGGCCGATCTTCCCCCTTACGATGAAAGCCCAGCCCCCGCGGTACAGGTGATCCCGCACAGCCGCGAAGCCGAAGAGGCTGTCTTGGGCGCGGTGCTGATCAACCCCGAAGCCTACTTTGATGTCGCCCAATTCCTGCGTGAGGACGATTTCTACATTTACCGGCATCGCTGGATCTGGCAGGCCTTCAGCCGCCTGAACGAGCGCCGCTCACCGATCGATTTTCTCACCGTGCGCGAGGAACTGGAGCAGATAGGTCAGTTGGCTGAGGTAGGCGGGCCGGCTTACCTGGCTGCGCTGATCAATAATGTTCCCACCTCCCTGCATGCCGAAGCCTATGGGCATATCGTCGAGCAGACTGCCATTCGCCGCCGCATGATCACCGCCGCCAATGATATCGCCAAGCTGGCTTACCAGGAAGATATGAGCCTCGAAGCCAGCATGGACGAGGCCGAGAAGGCCATTTTTGGCGTCAGCGAGCGGCGCACCACTCGTGACCTCCAGCCGATCAAGCAAGTGCTCAGCGAGGTGTACGACCGGGTGGACCAGGTAGCCCACCGCGGCGAAGATGCCCTTGGCGTTCCCAGCGGTTTTATCGACCTGGACCGCCTGCTGGGTGGTATGCAGCCATCCGATTTTCTGATCATCGCCGGGAGGCCCGGCACCGGTAAAACCTCCTTCATGCTCTCTGCGGTCAAAAACGCCGCCCAAACCTACAAGAAACACATCGCCATCTTCTCGATGGAAATGTCTAACGAGCAGCTTGTCCAGCGCCTGATCTCGCAAGAAACCGGCATCGATACCCACCACCTGCGCACTGGCAAGCTAACGGATGACGAATGGGGGCTGTTTGCACATGCCGTCGAAGTGCTCGGTGATAATATCATTTTCCTCGATGACACCCCTGGCCTCACCCCGCTTCAGTTACGCACCAAATGCCGCCGCCTGCATATGGAATACCATCTAGATCTGGTGATTGTAGATTACTTACAGCTCATGAGCGGTGGCACGCGCAGCGAAAACCGTGTCCAGGAAGTCTCCTATATCTCGCGCAACATGAAGATCCTCGCCCGCGAGCTGGATGTGCCCGTCCTGGCAGCCGCCCAGCTCTCGCGCGCCATCGAACAGCGCGCTGACAAAGAACCACAACTGTCAGACTTGCGCGAGTCTGGTTGCCTAACGGGGGATACACGGGTCACGCTTGCAGATAGCGGTTTGGATGTCCCGATACGCGATCTGGAAGGACAGGTGGGTGTTCACATTTGGGCGCTCAACCCCCAGACCTGGAAGATGGAGAGGACACCCATCAGCCGCGCCTTTACCACCGGAGTCAAACCAGTCTTTTGTCTCACCACCCGCATCGGGCGCTCGATCCGCGCCACCGCCAACCATCGCTTCCTGACCATCCAGGGTTGGAAGCGCCTGGATGAACTAGGCCAAGGCGAATTGATTGCCCTACCCCGAAAACTAAATACCCCTTCTGTGCAAACCATCTCAGCCACCCTGGCAGAGAGTGATGTGTACTGGGACCAGGTATGGCAGGTGGAGCCTGACAGGGAAGAACAAGTCTTCGATCTGACTGTGCCGGGGCATGCCAACTTCGTAGCCAACAACCTGATCGTTCATAACAGCCTCGAACAAGACGCCGACGTGGTGATGTTCATTCACCGCCCCGAGCTGTACAATCAAAATACTATTCAAGAGCACCTCGCCCAGATCAAGATCGCCAAACACCGCAATGGACCAGTAGGGATGGTGGAGCTGGTTTTCATCGAGAACCTGGCTCGTTTTGAGAATGCCGCAACCCAGCGCACAGACCTCAGCAGGATCTAACCATGGCCTCTTTTGCTGGATTTTCCGCAGAAAATGAAAACCCGATCCGCCTGCCAGAGACCTTCTTCCGCGATCTCCTGCCGCAGGTCGATCACCTCGGCGAGCTGGTGCTGATCTTGCATGTGTTCTGGCAGTCAGAGCGCCAGGAAGGCGCCTTCCATTACCTGCGTTTGAGCGACCTCCTGGCCGATAAAAGCCTGCGCAATTCGTTCGGTCGCAGCAAGAAAGAAGCCCAAGCCGCGCTGCAAGACGCCCTCGAGCGCGCTGTGCAACATGGCGCGCTGCTGCGCGCCATGCTCACCCAACAACAAGGCGCCGATACGCTGATCTTTCTCAATTCACCGCGCGGGCGCGCCGCCGTTGAGGCAATTGAAAGGGGCGAATGGCGTATCAGCGGTGCAGCGCAAAGCCCGCCCGAGGCGGTTCCCCCAGCCCCGAATATCTACCGGCTATACGAAACCCATATCGGCCCGCTCACCCCGATGATCGCCGAAGCCCTGCGGGATGCCGAATCAACTTTCCCTGCCGATTGGATCGAAGATGCCTTTCGCATTTCCGTCGAGCGCAACAAGCGCTCCTGGAGTTACATCAAAGCCATCTTGCACCGCTGGCAGGAAGGAGGACGCAATGCCAAGGAAGGCCCAAAAGGCCAGCAAAATCGACGAGACCCTGAGGAAACTCGCCAGCGCTACGCTGAGTGGAACCAGGAGCGACGCGGTTCCTCCTGAGACCACCCCAGCCTCCCATAACCTGGCCGGTGATCCCAACTGTCCGTACTGCCACGGCCTGGGCTACCTGCGCCGCGACCTTCCCGTCTCCCACCCGGAATTCGGCAAGCTGCAGATCTGCTCCTGCCGCCAGGAGCAGGTCGCCCAGCGTATCCACCAGCGACTGTTTGCCATCAGCAATTTAGAACGCCTCTCCCATCTCACTTTTGAGAACTTTCGCCCTGAAGGGCAGATGGGCTTAAACCAGTGGCAGGCCGCATCCGTCACCAGCGCCTTCAACCAGGCGCAGCAATTTGCCCAGCACCTCAATGGCTGGCTGCTCTTGCAAGGAGGCTACGGCAGCGGCAAAACCCACCTGGCGGCTGCCATTGCCAACTTCGCCGTCGGCATGGGCGTGCCCACCCTCTTCATCACCGTCCCCGATCTGCTGGACAGCTTGCGCTTTGCCTATGACGACCCAGAAAGCACCTTCGAACAGCGCTTTGAAGAGATCCGTTCCTCACCCCTCCTGATCATGGATGACTTTGGCACCCAGAATGCTACCGGCTGGGCACAAGAAAAGCTATTCCAGGTGATCAATTACCGCTACATCAATCGTCTGCCCCTGGTGGTGACCACCAATCTCCTCCTTGAAGAACTCGAAGAACGCATTCGCTCGCGCCTGGAAGATCCTGGCCTGGTGACAGTTGTCAATATTCGTGTGCCAGACTACCGCCGCCCTCTGGATGATACAGGAAGATCAGACCTGTCTACGCTTGCTTTGCACCGTTCGCAGACCTTCTCAACCTTTCGTGATCGCAGCCAGGAGAATCTGAGAAGCGAAGACCAAAAAAGCCTGGAAGCAGCATTGAAAGCAGCTACCAGCTTCGCCCAAGACCCGCAAGGCTGGCTGGTGATCACCGGTCCCTATGGATGCGGTAAAACCCACCTGGCGGCTGCCATCGCCAACGCTTGTTCAGACCGCTACGAGCCTCTTTTCATTGTCGTCCCCGATCTGCTCGATCACCTGCGGGCTACCTTCCACCCCAGGAGCACGGTGAGCTTAGACCGCCGCTTTGAAGAGATCCGCAAGGCCTGGCTGCTCATCCTGGATGACCTTGGCTCGCAATCGACCACCCAATGGTCGCGCGAGAAGCTGTACCAGATCTTTAATTACCGTTATGATTACCGCCTGCCCACCGTCATCACCACCCCCAGCCTGAAGGAAGATATCGATTCACGCCTGCTCAGCCGCATGGAAGATACCCGGCTCTGTCGCATCGTCGGCATCACTGCCTCCTCTTACCGCGGGCAATCTGTAACCTCTGCCAGCCCAGTCAGGCGCAAGGCTCCCAAATGATCTATTTTCAAGGAATTTCGCAGGGATGCCCCCACTTTGCTGGCAGATAGGCTGCCCGTCCTGGAGAAGACCAAGGTCTCAGAAGTCCACCATCACGCGTAGCTAAGAAACATCCTCTCTCGTCACCCAGCGCTCCAACCCTGCTGGCGGCTGGTATTGCTCCACCGCATCCAGTAATTCATCGGGGTCTTCTTTGCAAGCGAACAAGGCCTTGTGTTCGGCGTAGATAAACCCCTCCTTCAAAGCGTGCTCAACCACCGCCAGCAGAGGATTGAAGTACCCGAGCGTGTTGAGCAGCCCCGCTGGTTTGCTGTGCAAGCCAATCTGCGCCCAGGTGAGCATCTCGAAGAACTCCTCCAGCGTGCCATACCCACCCGGCAAAGCCACAAAGGCATCTGCCATATCCAGCAGCATCGCCTTGCGCCGGTGCATCGTATCCACGATTTGCAAACGGGTCAGCCCGTTGTGCATCAGTTGCGGCGTGGCAAACACCTGCGGGATAATCCCCACCACTTCACCACCGGCTTCCAGCGCGCCATCTGCCAGCTCTCCCATCATCCCTGTGCTACCCGCCCCATAAGCCAGCGTCAGCCCGCGGCGGGCAATCGCCCGTCCCATTTTCCGCGCCGCCATCAGGTAATCATTGCTCAGCTTATCAGAGCATCCGCAATACACACAGATCGTTTTCATCGCCGCTGCCCTCTCACAGAAGATATCCCGCCATTATATCAGCATCCTGATCCGCTTCAACAGTTCACCGTGTTGGCTCTCTGGGATTGACCGTGGTGGGGCCGATATATGGGGGTGTTTTGCGGGCTCCACCCGCAAAACACCCCCATACCTGCCCTCTGTATAATGTAGTAACTTCATCCATCGCAACTATTCCGGTAAGCGGCTCCTGGTGTGGTTCAGTGCGCCAGCTATTTCAATGCAGATCGAGCTTCTTTGCCAAATCCTGGCGATCTGCGCCATTTGACATTGCCACGCCATCATCCAGGATCAATTCCCTGGCCTCCTCTGCCGACCAATCTTTGGCGCTGTCCAGCCATCCAGCGGGTACCCAATCCACCACCCGACAGTAACGGATAACTGACCAACCGTAGAGTTCGCCTTTGGCGCTGACCTTGCGTTCACTGCCATCTACCGTGATGTAATAGTTACGCTGCAATTGCTGGATGGCAGTATCTACTGCACTGGCACCCTGTTTGCGGCTGACGCCCATGATCTGCCGTACTCGGCTGATGTTAAGTGTGCTGTTTTCCTCAAAGAGCTGCCAAAGTCGCCAGGTCCATGGGCTGACTGTTCCGCTGGCCCACCGCGCGGGCATGGGGAGCGTTGGATGGAAGGCAGCATAGAAAATTGGGTACATACGTTGGGTGACAAAGCCCTTATGCCCACCCAGTATACAGCCATAAGCCAGGCGCTTCTCTTCAGCGGCGCGATCTTTCCAGCGCCAGGGGTCGGTATCGAGACCGGTGTGCCAGAGATTTTCTGGGGTCTCATCGCCTAGAGATGGCAGTCCCGGTAAGAGATGAGACAGAGCCATGAATCCCAGGGACTCGACACGGGCAATAAAATCCTCATAGGTGGTCAACATAGTGGTCATGTTTGGCATCCTGGATAATTAATGATTAATCGCCCAGCCTAATGGTTTGACTCACCTGCCGCCAGGACTGGCAAGGCAACAAAATCATCATCGCATGAATATTGGCAAATTAAAATTAACTTACCGCTTGAATAAGGTTGATCATCAGAAAAAACGGTTTCGCTGGTGATGCGATTTGATTGACCGTTCCTGCAAGAAATAGCGACCGCGATGGACACATAAATGCAAATGATCCAATCGAGCCAGAATGTCCGACAAACTCAGGAAGTGGGGTCGGCCAGAAGAAGCGCGGCAATTTAAAGAACATAAGTCCGTAGCCATAGCGGAGCGGAAAGAATATCGAGTTCCAGGTCATCATGCGTTCAAAGAGTGCTTTGTTGAAGAATTGTCCTTCGAAATAGGCCCGCAGAAAGATAATGCACTCTGATGCAGTAGAGACGATGCCGCCATCAGATGTGTTGGAAGAGAGATACTTTGGGACGTTTGCGGGCGCGTTTTTTATGAAGATTGTCGCCGGAACATCGCTGGTGCGAGGAGATGCCCAGTCATAAAGATAGGTGTGTCGCAGACCAAGTGGCTGAAAGATCATCTCCTCAAAGTTTGCTGCCATAGATTGTCCGGTGGTTAACTCGATGATCGCTCCAAGAAGACGATAGTTCGCATTCGAGTAATATGCCTTGCCGCGAGTTCCGGGGGGAAAGTGGGACGACATGTTGCGGATGATTTCAACGGCCTCCGCAGTATCAATCGAACGATCGTGCCCAGCTTTCAACTCGTCGAGGACGCTTTTTCCATCCTGCGGCTTTTCGGCTTCATAATCAGCAAGGCCGGAGCTTTGATTGACAAGTTCAGAAACCTTTATTCGATCACTATAATCTATTCCCTTGTAGACATGAATCCCATGTATCAATGAAGCTGGTAAATATTGCGAAATGGGGGCATCGAGATTGATGCGCTTCTCCTCATACAGACGCATGATAATTGCGGCTGTATACATCTTCGTGATGCTCGCAATAAAGTAGGGCGTATCTGGTGTCATCGCCGCGCCCGTTTGAGGATCGGCAATACCTGCAGCTCTGACGAGGTTGATGCGCAGATCTTGTGATTGCACGGCCGCGACCACATTGTAGATATTACCTTTTCCAATTTGATTATCAAGCAAGGTTTGTAGTTTCTTCGCTGTATCAATCATATTGACACCTTTTTGTTTTTCTCAGGCCGCCCAACGGTTTGGCTCAGGCTCTTGGTTTGATAAGTTGCAGTTGGTAGAAGATGAGAGGTGATATGGTGATCCACACCAACACCAAAGCCCAAAGCCGACCAGCGAGGAGATTGTAATCATGAAAGAGTTGTTCCCACGTATTACCCATCACGTAGTGACCGAAAATAAATTCAAATAATGCAGTCAGAAGAAGCCAAGTAAATCCGACGCGAAGCGCGTCGCGAGAAGAAGACAACTTTAGCCACCGGAGAATGAAGCAGACATAGACTCCAAAAATCAAGATGAAGCTGGCAGTCGATAGTTGATGAGCAGATCGTTCGGTCATGAATGGCCTGTAACAAGATTCGCGTAATGCGCCATTGGCAATTCCGATAGGAATTCCCGGGAGCCAGGAAATAAGATCCTTCCAGTTCATGAATAACCTTTCTTTGTCCGAGGCCTAACGGGCAACGGGTGAGCAGCACGAGCGACGGGAACGCAGTTCACAAGAGCGAGTGTCCGATCCAGTCGCTGGTTAGGCAGCTTCTTGGTCTGGCCAGGTGTTTCGTGCATCATTGACCAGCACAATGCGGTAGCGCGCCTTATTCTCCTTCACCTTCTGGAGCGCGGTGTTTACTTGAGACATGGGCATGAGTTCGACTACTGGCTTGATGCCATGCTCCTGCGCAAACGAGAGCATGGCGCGCATCTTTGAGGGATTTCCGATGAGCGAGCCTGTGATTGAAAGCTCGTGTGCCACGAGATTGGTCGAATTAAGTTCGATGTCCGGGAAACCAAGCAAAACCAACCTCCCTCTTTTCTTCAATGACATGAGGAGCGGCGACCAGTTGATCCCCTGGGTCGCCGTGCAGATCAGCAGATCATAGCCATAATCGACCTGCTGCATGCTATCCTTGTCATTGGTGTCAATGAAGTGATCTGCGCCGAACCCAAGAGCCTGCTCCTTCTTGTCCGGCGAGGAGGACATCGCCGTGACCTCACAACCAAAAGCATGGGCAAATTGAATGGCTAGATGACCCAGCCCTCCCACTCCGAGGATGGCAACCTTCAGGTCAGGGGCTGTTACGTATGTCAGCAGCGCCGAATAGACAGTGATGCCGGCGCACATAAGCACCGCGGCACTCTCACCCGGCATGGACGAAGAGAGCGGGTAGACGAATCGGTGATCCGCGACCACAGAAGAAGAGAAACCTCCATAAGGAACCATCACTGTGGTGTCCTCAATCTTCATGCAGAGCTGGGTCTCCCCCCTTAGGCACCACTCGCATACACCGCATGAACGAGCCTGCCATCCAATGCCTACCCGATCGCCTTCTTTCAGGCTGGAGACATCGGACCCGACTTCTGATATGAACCCCACGATCTCATGACCGGGTACAAAAGGAAACTGTGTGATCCCATAGTAATCGTTGATGGCCTGGATATCCGTGTGACACACGCCGCAATGTGTGACCGCAACCCGAACGTCATGTTCGCCGAGTTTGGGTGGAGCGTATGTGAATGGGCTGAGAGTCTCTCCTATCGCTTTCGCTGCGTAACCATGTATCAGGTTAGCCATTGCAGACCTTGCCTTTCTTAATCATGCTGGTTCGCGCCGATAAGTCGATTGCCGCCTAACATAAATATGTATCATCTCAGTAAAACGGGGGAAGTCCAAGTTATTGAGAAGTTGCATAAATATTATATACCGAAAAAAGTGAAAGAGATGACCTCGGTTCTCCGAGAATTGCCGGGGTGAGGCGGATCTCCCAATCCAAGCCCGGATTGGCCAGTTTTCACCTGGAAGGCAACGGTTGGAGCGGTAGTGTTGTTGGATTTAGTGCACCCGTTGTCATAGCCTCTTCTCTCCTATGGTATCATTGGGCTGATTTTCCCACCCAAGGAGGGAATATGCCCACCATCGAATTGAACAACGTCAGCAAATCCTTTGGCGCCCTGAAAGCCGTGGATAACGCATCCTTCAGCGTGGATAAAGGTGAGATCTTTGGCCTGCTTGGCCCTAACGGCGCCGGGAAAACAACCGCCATCCGCATCCTGCTCGATATCTTCAAGCCCGATAGCGGCTCTACCAGCGTCTTGGGTGGGTCTATGACCGAAGAAAAGAAGAATCGCATTGGTTATATGCCCGAAGAACGCGGCTTATACCAGGACATCACCCTCGAGCGCTGCCTGGTTTACCTGGGTCAGCTCAAAGGCCTGCCTCTCCCCGAAGTGCACACCCGCATCGATCACTACCTCAAGCAATTCGACCTCACCGACCATCGCAAAAAGAAGGTCAAAGAGTTGAGCAAAGGCATGCAACAGAAGGCGCAGCTGATTGCCACCCTCCTCCACCAGCCTGAGCTATTGATCGTAGATGAGCCCTTCAGCGGCCTGGACCCCGTCAACACCCAGATGATCAAAGACCTGCTGCGCGAGCAGCGCCAGAAAGGCGTCACCATCCTCATGTCCACCCATCAAATGAACCAGGTGGAAGAGCTCTGCGACCGCCTGGTGCTCATCCATCACGGGCGGGTGATGCTCTACGGCGGCTTGGATGAAATCCGCCGCCAGTTTTCCGGGCATGCCGTCACTGTGCGCGCCGGCACCCCGCTGCCTGCACTGCCTGGTGTGGAGCACATTGAGCAGCACAACGCCTCCACCCGCCTTACCCTGAGCCCAGAGGTTACTCCGCAACAGATCCTGCGCGCTCTGGTGGAGCACGATGTTCCCATCGAGCAGTTCGAGATCGCCATGCCCACCCTGGATGAGATCTTCATCAAAGTCGTCACCAGCGCAGGCGAGCAGCCCGGAGAGCCGCAATGACCAAGTTCTGGCATGTTTTTCGCCACGAATATTCTCGCCACGTTTTTCAAAAGCGCTACCTGCTTGGCCTGCTGAGCGTGCCGATTTTCATCGTCTTCATGATCGTGCTGGTCTTCATCATGGTCGCCCTGGAAACCAACACTACGCCTATCGGCTATATTGACCAGTCTGGGTTCCTGGCTGACCCACTGCCTGCCCCAACCCCCAGCTTTCCCGATCGCCCCGTGCCCATGCAGCCCTTTGATAGCGAGCAGCCTGCCCAGGCTGCCCTGCAAGCTGGCGATATCCAGGCTTACTACGTCCTTGCTGAGGATTACCTCACCAGCGGGCAAGCTCAGGTGGTCTACCTCAGAGAGCCGCGTTCGCCTGCCCGCAGCCAGTTCTACGATTTCCTGGCGGTAAACCTGCTCGCCAGCCAGCCTCCCGAGGTTTCCTCCCGTATCCTGGAAGGCAACAATTTGGTCATCCGCGCCTCAGCATCCGGCCAGGAAGCCTCTGAAGAACGCTGGTTTACGATCCTGATGCCCATTTTCCTGGGCATCGCCTTTGTTGCGGCTGTCGGAACCAGCTCCGGTTACTTGCTCCAGGCTGTGGTGGAAGAAAAAGAAAACTGCACCATGGAAATCATCGTCACTTCCGTCTCCCCTGGACAATTGATGGCGGGTAAGATCGCGGGCGATATCAGCATCGGGCTGACCCAATTGTTGGGCTGGGCTGGCTTTGTCATCATGGTAATAATCTTAGGCAGAGATCGATTGGCGCCCCTAAAAGCGATTGACCTTCCCCTCGATCTGCTTGCTCTTGCGGTTGCGCTCATCATCCCTGCTTTTGTGATGAACGCGGCGATCATGGCAGCTCTCGGCGCCACCGTCACTGATTCGCGCGAGGGGCAGCAGATCTCTGGCTTGTTCATGATCCCCAACTGGATACCTTATATCCTCATGTTCCTGATCATGGAAAGCCCCAACAGCCCGGTGGTGGTAGGGATGAGTCTCTTCCCTCTCACCGCCCCGCTGACGATGATCATGCGCGCTGGTTACACCGTCATTCCTCCCTGGCAGATCGCCGTCAGCATCGGCGGGCTGGCGCTGTCTGCGGCAGGCGCCATCTGGCTGGCGGGGCGCGCCTTCCGCCTGGGCATGCTGCGCTATGGGCAGCGCCTGCGCTTCAATGAGCTTTTTGCCCGCGGAGGGTCCAAGGCATGAACAACAAGACCTGGATCATCCTCAAGCACGAAATCTTTACCCTGCTCTCACGTCCCTCCTACTGGTTCGCCATTCTCGGCATTCCTCTGCTCAGCGCCATCGTCTATGCCATCGCTGGGCGCGCCACCCAAGATCAGAGTACTCAGCAGTTCGTCACCCAGTTGCTTACCAGCCCGCAGGAGGTGCAAGCACAAGGGTATGTGGACCTGAGCGGTATCATCCAGCGCCTCCCGGAGGGCACGCCTCCTGACCTGTTCATCGCTTACCCAGACGAGGCTTCCGCCGAGCAAGCCCTGGCAGATGGGCAGATCAACGGCTATTACCTGGTGCCCGCAGATTACCTGCAGACCGGGGAGATCATCAACATCCGCGCCGATTTCAACCCCCTGGGTGCTCAAGGCCAATCCGCCCAGTTCGAATGGCTCATCCAATATAACCTGTTGGATAGGGATGCCCAGTTGGCATCTCTGGTGCACGGCCCATTCGATTTAGAGGAAATCTCGCTAGCTCCGGAACCACAGCGCGACGAAGATAATCCCCTGACCTACTTTTTGCCTTATGGTGTCACGATGATCTTCTACATCGTCATCCTGAGCGCTGCCAGCTTGCTGCTTAGCAGCATGGGCAAAGAAAAAGAGAACCGCATTCTAGAGATCCTGATGGTATCCATCACCCCACGCCAGATGCTGGCAGGCAAGATCATTGGCCTGGGGGTTGTAGGGCTGTTGCAGATCGTGATCTGGCTCGGTACAGGCAGGGTGTTACTGGCTGCAAGTGAAACCACCTTCAGCCTGCCGGATGTTTTTCAACTACCCCTGTCTTTCATGGTTTGGGGACTGATCTTTTTCCTGCTGGGCTATGCCGTATACGCCAGCCTGATGGCTGGCCTGGGCGCCCTGGCACCAAACCTGCGCGACGCCTCGCAGGCTACGATCATCGTGATCATGCCCCTACTCGTCCCGATGATTCTGATCAATGTACTGATCGAAGAGTCACATGGGCTGGCTGCTGTCATCCTCAGTATCTTCCCCCTCACCGCACCCGTGGCAATGATGACGCGCCTGGCGGGTGGCGGCGTGCCCTGGTGGCAGCCCACGCTGGCAGCGATCCTGTTAGGGATTACCGCCTGGCTCATCGTGCGCGCTGTTGCGGGACTGTTCCACACTCAGGCGCTGCTCAGCGGTCAGCCTTTCAAAACGAAGTTATTTTTCAAGGCGCTGTTGGGTAAAAGTTAAGCCAAAAGCGAGAGCAGGTAGCCAACTATCCGCTCTCGCTTTGATAACAGGCTAGGCCTCCAGCCAGATCGTCACCGGCCCGTCGTTGGCAATCTCCACCAACATGTGTGCGCCAAACTCTCCGGTTTGCGTGGGCACGCCCAGCTCGCGCAGCAGCGCGGCAAAGCGCTCCACCAACGGGCGGGCAACCTCCGGCAATGCTGCATCAGTGAATGAGGGCCTGCGCCCGCGCCGCGTATCCGCATACAGCGTGAACTGCGATACCACAATCGCACTGCCGCCCACATCCAGTATCGAGAGATTCATCTTGCCCTGATCATCCTCAAAAATGCGCAGGTTGGCAGCCTTCTCCGCCAGCAGGCGCGCCTCAGCCTCGCCATCCCCGGGCGCAATGCCCAGCAAGATCACCATCCCCGCGCCAATCTTGGCGATGGGCCTGCCATCCACGCTCACCTTGCCGCTTTTCACACGTTGCAGGATCACGCGCATCGCGGTTACACCCTCAATGCCAGCGCCACAGCGGTAGCCCAGGCGAGGATCTTGAACTCCCCGGCGCTCAAGGCCTGTTCCAGCTCGCTGCGCGATAACATGACCACCTCTTGCTCTTCCAGGTCATCGCTATCCGGCGCACAAACCTGCCGCGCCTGGCGCGCCAGGTACAAATGCCCGGTTGCCATTCCGCGGTTCGGATCGACCAGGAAATGCCCCAGTTCCACCCAATCCTCTGCGGCATAACCCGTCTCCTCGCGCAGCTCGCGTTGAGCGGCTGCCAGGGGCTCTTCGCCAGGCTTGATATACCCGCCCACCAGGGCCAGCATCGGCGCAGGCACGCCATATTTATGCTGTCTGAAGCACAGGTATAACCCGCTTTCAGTAAGCACCACCACATTAATGTAATCCGGTGTGATCACCCAGGGCCAGTTCGGGATGGAGCGCCCATCCGGCAGGCGCACGGTATGCTGCTCAACCACCAACCAGGGCGATTGATCGAAGACCACCTGCCGCGCCAGGGTCTCCCAGGATTGCACCATCACTAGGGCAGCCCCACCGCGGCGCGCACTTCCACCATCGTCTGCTCGGCGATCACCCGTGCCCGCTTGGCGCCATCTTCCAGCACAGCCCGCACATCATCCGGCTTGCTCGCCAGGGCATTGCGTCGCTCGCGGAATGGTGCCAGGTTGGCGTTCAGGTTGGCTGCAAAACGCTTCTTGCAATCCACACAGCCAATTCCCGCCCGGCGGCATTCAGTATCGATCATGGCGACTTCATCCGCAGATGAAAAGATCTTGTGCATCGAGAATACGTTGCAAACTTCGGGGCGGCCCGGATCACTGCGCCGCATGCGCTGCGGGTCTGTGACCATCTGCATCACACGCTCGCGGGTTTCCTCTGCAGTGGCAGCCAGCTCGATGTGGTTGTTGAGACTCTTGCTCATCTTCTCCACACCGTCAATGCCCAACACCTTGGGCACTTCAGTGTTCTTCATCTGCGGCTCGATCAGCACATTCGTGTTGTAGCGGTAGTTGAACGAGCGCACCGTCTCGCGTGCAAACTCCAGGTGCGGCGCCTGGTCGATGCCTACCGGCACCACATTCGCCTTATAGAGCACAATATCGGCCGTCATCAGCACCGGGTAACCAACCAGCCCATAGTTGACATTATGCGGTTGCTGGCGCGTCTTCTCCTTAAAGGTTGGCAGATCCGTCAGCTTGCCCAACGGCGTGACCATCGACAAGATCAGGTGCAGCTCGGTCACCTGGGGTACGTGTGACTGGGCAAAAATGATCGACTCTTCCGGTCGAATACCTGCCGCCAGGAAATCCAGCGCCATCTCGTAGGTGTTCTGGCGCAGATTGATCGTATCCTCCACCGTCGTCAGGGCATGCAAATCGACAATGCAGTAGATACAATCATAATCCTGCTGTAGCGCTACATAGTTCTGGATTGCTCCCAGGTAGTTGCCCAGGTGCTGTCTGCCGGTGGGACGCGCCCCCGAGAACACACGGCCTTTTTTTTCTCCTTGACTCATTCTTCCTCCTGTCAATGCATCTTACGTACTAAGCCCGCTACCTCGCCTGGTTCAGCATGGCGCTGGGTCTTGAGCTTCGAGTAGATCAGTTGGCCGTTTACCGTCACCTCAAACCGCCCCCCGTCCGAGGGGCATAGCTTGATCGATTCGATTTCCGGCTCAAATGCGCGCAGCAACTCCGATGCCAGGCCCACGGCCCGGTCGGCGTAATGTCAGACTGCGCAGTAAGCCACCTCAATCTTCATCTTTTTCATAACATCCTCCATTTCGCCTCCTGGTTAACCAAAAACCCCGCCGGTGACGCGACGGGGAAAATAGCCAGCCCACACGTACAGGTACGGCTGCTAAACAAGCCAGCGATACCTTTTACTCTGATAACGGTAGCAACTCCGGCACAGGCTACTGGTGGTTCTCACGTTCACCCTGCGGCTCCGAGGGCCATTTAGCGCAGGCGCACGGGCGGAATTTCCATCCTCTACCGCTCTCTGTGCCGCCGCTTCCGCGCCGACTCGTCCTCTTCAACGCCTTTAGCGATCAAATTGTGCCCCGATTTTAACCCAAACCCTCTAAATCAGCAACACTTCTATGAGCTCGGCATGGTACGGTACACCACATCCCACAGCGGCGAACTGACGCCAAAGCGCTGTTCGGGCGTTTTGAAGTGGTGCAGCATGTGATAACGGCGCAAGAACTTAAAGACCCCGCGCTTCATCGGAAAGTGATGGGTGGCATAATGGATCAAGTCATAGATCAGGTAGCCCAGTGTAAAGCCCGCCGCCAGCCCATCCACCCAGTGCGGCGCAGTCAACAGCAGGCCAAACACCAGGTAAAACAACCCGTAAAAGACCACTGCCAGCGGAATACTGACCACCGGGGGCATCACCAGGCGCGTCTTGCACTGTGGCTGGTGATGGTGGATGCCGTGAAGGAGGTAAATGATCCGTTCTTGCCAGGGCGCCCGCGGGCGAAAATGGAACACAAAGCGGTGCAAGTTATATTCTGCAAAAGTCCACAGGAAAAGCCCCGCCAGAAAACTCGCCGGGATCTGCCAAGGAAAACCCGCATAGGGGTTCAAGGCCACTGCCCGCCACAGAAAAAAGACGATCACCGGCAGCCAGATCACCGTCACCGTCACCGGGCTGATATGGGTGAAAAATTCCAGGAAATCCGATTTGAACAAGCGAATGGGTTGGTCAGAATGGTCGATCGGATAATGCATGCACACCCTCCACACAACGCTAAGATAGCACAATTATACATCCAGACCGTTATTTGCCTTGCTTTATGCTACAATCTAAATAACATGGCGATCTCCCATCTCCATCGCCAGAAAGAGGAAAATCTCTATGGAATCGACCCTCGATCTCCGTCCATCTCCGATCGCCGGGCAGTGGTACTCCAGCGATCCCCAGCGGCTAGCTGCCAGCGTAGACGGATTCATCGAACAGGCAAAGCTTCCCCCGCTCTCCGGTCAGGTCATGGGCATCATCGCCCCTCACGCCGGGCACATCTACTCCGGCCCGGTGGCAGGCTATGCCTTTGCCACACTGCGCGGCCTGCAGCCAGAGCTGGTAGCCGTGGTCTCCCCTATGCACCACCCTTACCACCAGGCATTGCTGACGACAGCACACAATGCCTACCAGACCCCTCTTGGTTCCTTGCCCGTAGATGCTGATGCCCTGCAAACCCTTGATGCTCAGCTCAAAGAGTTGCTCGGAACAGGCCTGGCATATGTTAAGCAAGACCCAGAGCATTCCCTGGAAATCGAACTGCCCTTCCTGCAGCGCATCATCCCTAAAGGCTTCCGCCTGCTGCCGGTGATGGTGCGCGACCAGAATCCAAACACCATTCAAGCCCTGGGCCTGGCGCTTGCCAAAACCCTGCAAGGCCGCAATGCACTGCTGGTTGCCAGCACCGACCTGTCGCATTTCTATCCTGAAAGATTAGCCCAGGCGCTGGATGCTGAAATGCTGCGCCGGATCGAAACCTTTGATCCGCAGGCCGTTCTCAGTGCAGAAGATGAGGGCGTCGGCTTTGCTTGCGGGCGGGGGGCAGTGGCTGCCGTTTTATGGGCTGCCAGAGAGCTGGGCGCCGATACCGTCCAAGTTTTGCACCATGCTACCTCAGGCAATGTCACCGGCGATTACAGCCAGGTTGTTGGCTACGGCGCAGCCGTCATCTTGCGCAAAAAATAGAGAAATCACCCATCAACATGGAAAACTCACTTAGCTTCGATCTTTTTGGCCTTCTGGCAGTCGTCTTGCTGGTTTTTGCCAATGGCTTCTTCGTCGCCGCTGAATTCTCCCTGGTCAGTGTGCGGCGCACACGCATTGCAGAGTTGGTCGCACAGGGGAACCTCTCTGCCGCATCCGTTCAGCAAGCGATTGAGAACCCCGATCGGGTCATTGCTGCCACACAGCTCGGCATCACCCTCGCCAGCCTGGGATTGGGCTGGATCGGTGAGCCGGCGCTCTCACACATACTCCTGCCAGTCGTCAAACTCATTCCCTTCGAAATCCAATCCGAAGTTTCCCACAGCATCTCCGCCGGCGTCTCTTTCGCTGCCATCACTTTTCTGCATGTCGTGGTGGGTGAGCTGGCCCCAAAATCAATTGCCTTGCAGGATCCCGAACACACCTCTTTGATCGTTGCACGACCCACCTTATGGACAGAAACGATCTTCAAGCCCGTGATCTGGGCACTGAACGGTACGGGCAACGCCCTCCTGCGCCTGGTAGGTGTCCAGCCAGCCTCAGGTCACCAACTGGCCCATAGCGTTGAAGAGCTAAAGATGCTGGTCTCTGCCAGTGCCGAGGGCGGTGTGATCGAACCACCCGAGCGCGAGATGATCGAGTCGGTCTTCGATTTTGGCGAGCTGCTCGTACGGCAGGTGATGGTGCCGCGCACCGAAATCATTGCCGTTGATGCCGATACCCCTCTGGATGAGATCCTCAACCTGGTGACGCAGACCACCTATACCAAGCTGCCGGTTTTCGAGACCGATATGGATCAGGTGTTAGGCGTCTTGCATGTTAAAGACCTGCTGCGCCTGATGCGCTCACCAGACAGTCAGGATGCGAATGCCCGTTCCCTGGTGCGCGAGACCATCTTCGTCCCAGAGACAATCCCTGTGCGATCGTTGCTGCGCCAGTTCCGCGATAACCGCCAGCACATTGCCATCGTCCTCGACGAATACGGCGGTACCGCTGGGCTGGTCACCCTGGAAGACCTGCTCGAAGAGATCGTGGGTGAGGTAAGCGACCCATTTGACGCTTCTACACCCGAGATCGTCACCCTGCCAGACGGCTCCTTCATCGTCGATGGTCTGGCATTGATCGAAGAGGTCAACGACCGGTTAGGGCTCAAATTAGACGACCCCCACTACGACACCATCGCCGGCTATGTGTTGGGGAAAATGGGACGCATCCCCAAACCGGGAGATGTATACGAAGGTACCAATCTGCAGATCTGCATCGAAGCCATGGATGGGCTGCGCATTTCCCGTATCGCCTTCCGGCACACCAACCAGCCGCCGCCTGAGGCATCATAAGAATTGACTCATTTGATTGTCTTCTTCACTAGAGGAAAACCTACATGCCCAAAATCACCATCATCACCGATACCGATGCCAGCCTGCCAGCCAACCTGGTCACCCGCTACGGCATCCACACCGTGCCGGTAATCGTCAACTTTGAAGAAGAAAGCCTGGCATCTGGCGTGGATATTGACGATGCGTCGCTCTTTGCCCGGGTGGACCGGGAGGGCAAATTGCCTACCACCTCTGCCCCCTCCCCCGGACAGTTCGCCGATGCCTACCAGACCGCCTTCGACAACGGCGCCGATGAGGTGCTGTGCTTCTGCGTGAGCAGCGCAGTCAGTGCCATCTACAACTCAGCCTGCAATGCCGCCGAAGAGTTTCCCGGTCATCAGATCCACGTTGTCGACACACAGAGCCTGAGCATGGCGCAAGGCTTCATGGTGCTCGCCGCAGCAGAAGCAATCGCCGCCGGGGCTAGCAGCCAGCAGGCAATTGACCAGGCGATCAGCGTGCGCGAGCGCACCTGCCTCTATGCCGCCCTGGCAACCCTGAAATACCTGGCAATGAGCGGGCGTGTCGGATACTTGGCGGCTGGCATGGCGAACCTGCTCAATGTCAAGCCGATTCTGACCATTCGCGAAGGCAAGCTCGATCTGCTGGAGCGGGTGCGCACCCAGCAAAAGGCCTGGGGACGCGTGATCGAGCTATCAGCCCAATACACAGCAGGTACGCAGATTGAACGACTTGCTATCGTGCACGCCAACGCACCGCAGCAGGCAGCGGCATTTTGCCAGCAGTTATGTGCCAGGCTGCCCTGCCCGACAGAGATCATCACCGCCGAGTTGACCCCTGGACTTTCCGTTCACGCTGGCTCCGGCGTGGTAGGTGCCACCATCACGATCAAATAAAGACCCTGTGCCCACCTTTGTTGAAGTTGCGGTCAATGTTCCCCAGGTAGGAGGGGTTTTCCACTACCACCTGTCTCCCGAGCTGGAAGGTCTCATCCAGCCAGGGCACCTGGTGGAAGTGCCATTTGGCAAACAACAGGTACAGGGGGTTGTTCTACGCCTCGTCGAGCAGCCCTCGGTGCCCGATACGCGTCCTGTGCTTAGCCTGCTTGACCCCCAGGTGACCCTCACCGGGCTTCAGATCGCCCTGGCTGAAAAAATCAGCCATGAA
>JAFGBV010000023.1 GCA_016932955.1 Anaerolineales bacterium
ATCCTGAATGCGGAGAACATCCAGTTCAGCGAGGACGATAATGTGCTCGTCCAGGGTGTGGAAGGCAGCCCGTATGCCATCGGTTACTTTGGCTATGCTTACTTTGCTGAGAACCAGGGCTCTCTGAAAGCCGTCTCTGTCAACGGTGTGGCTCCCTCTTTTGAGACTGCCGAGAGCGGCGAGTATAAGCTGGCGCGGCCCCTGTTCATTTACTCAGATGCTGCCATCATGCAGAGCAAGCCCCAGGTGGCTGCTTTCATCAACTTCTTCCTCACCTATGTGAACGAAGAAATCGAAGTTGTGGGTTACTTCCCCGCCAGCGACGATGCCCTGAATGGCGCCCGCCAGGCATGGCTCGACGCTATGAAGTAAAGTAACCTTATACTCTACTGATGAGGTGCTGTGGGTGGAATCTGCTCACAGCACCTCAAGTTGCCAAAACATCAATGCTATGGAAAGTCAAATAGATATGCCACATGTGGATTCGAAAGGTCAAGCCTCTGATCGCTACAGTTTGCATAAGCGTCTGCGCCTGGGAGAAACTTTCATTCAAGGCTTTTTGTTTTTCTGTGGAGCATTTTCTATTCTTACTACCTTGGGGATCGTATATGAGGTTGGCAAAGAAGCGCTCCTGTTCTTCCGCAATCCTGAGGTCAACCTGTGGAAATTCTTCACCGGCATTAAGTGGCAACCACAAGCCTCTGAATTTGGAATCTTGCCATTAGTCAATGCCACTCTGATGACCACTTTCTTTGCTATGCTGGTTGCTATACCGCTTGGCATGTGTGTGGCGATCTATCTGAGCGAATACGCCTCGCAGCGCACCCGCAGCTTGCTCAAACCGATCCTGGAGATTCTTGCTGGCATTCCCACCGTGGTGTATGGTTATTTCGCCCTGACGTTTATGACCCCCCTGCTCCGGGCGATCTTTGGCCGTGATGTGGTGGATATCTACAACACCGCCTCGGCAGGCCTGGTGATGGGCATCCTGATCTTGCCATTGATTAGCTCGATGAGTGAAGATGCCCTCTCGGCTGTACCGCGCTCTTTGCGCGAAGCCGCTTACGGCTTAGGTGCGACCAAGCTGGAGACAGCGGTTCGGGTTGTCTTGCCCGCCGCGATCTCTGGCCTGGCTGCCGCCTTCATCATCGGCATCTCGCGTGCCATCGGTGAGACGATGATCGTCGCCCTGGCCTCCGGCGCCGGTCCGAATTTCACCTTGAATCCATTTAAAGGTGCCGAGACGATGACTGGCCACATTGTGCGTATCTCTGGCGGAGATCTGAGCTACAACTCGATCGACTACAACAGCCTGTTTGCTATTGGCATCCTGCTGTTCTTCATCACTTTGCTGCTCAACATCATCAGCCAGCGTATCGTTCGCCGCTTCCGCGAGGTGTACGAATGAACCAACCAGAAAATAGCCTTCCTACTGGTCAAAGTGCCCTCAGCCCGGTGTTTGAAGCCAACTTGCCAGGTCGCCACCGCCAGGGGCGCCTGTGGAAGCTGGCTTTCCAACTTGCAACCCTGGTTGGCATCATCTTTCTGACCCTGCTGCTTTACAATATCATCAACCAGAGTTTTGGCTATGTGGCTTTTGAGGATGAAGTGCCCCCGGCTAGCCTGGCAATGAATGGCATCCCCTTAGAAGACCTGGACCAGGATACTTTGATCAAGATTTTGCAGGACAATATCTCGCAGGGCCTGCTGCGCAAACTGGAAAACGATCAGCCGCTTGCCGAGCGCAGCCGTGAAGACGTGTATGCGCTGGTACTGGAGAATGTTGTCGAGCCCAATGTTGTTGAAACCTGGACGCTGGTTGAATCGATCTTCCAGCGCGCCAAGATCCAGGCTGAGTTGGCGGAGGAATCCCCACAGGCCTATCTGCGCTTCACCAATTGGCTTGATACCCAGTTCTTAAGCTCTTCCCAATCATCTGACCCGCTCAAAGCTGGGGTGCGCACAGCGATCCTTGGCTCGTTATGGACGATTGCCATAACCATACTGGTGGCCTTTCCGCTAGGGGTTGGCGCGGCTATTTACCTGGAGGAATATGCAGCCAATAACTGGCTCAACCGTGTGATCCAAACCAATATTAACAACTTAGCTGGTGTGCCATCGATCATCTATGGAATGTTAGGGCTTGCTGTCTTTGTCCGCACCCTGGTGCAGTTCACCAGCGGGGCAGTCTTTGGCGTGGTTGATCCTGCAACAACCGCTAATGGGCGCACAATCCTGTCGGCGGGGTTGACTCTGGCGTTGTTGGTCCTCCCATTGGTTATTATCAATGGGCAAGAGGCAGTCCGCGCCGTTCCCAATTCGTTGCGTCAGGCCAGCTATGGGGTTGGCGCTACCAAATGGCAAACCGTCTGGCATCATGTGCTGCCGAATGCCATGCCGGGTATCCTCACCGGCACTATCCTGGCAGTCTCGCGTGCCATTGGCGAGACCGCGCCGCTGGTGGTTGTGGGCGCGGCTACATTTATCAATATGGATCCGGATGGCCCATTTGCCCAATTCACCACCTTGCCGATCCAGATCTACCAGTGGACTGCTCGCCCGCAGGGTGAATTCCGCAATATGGCTGCAGCTGCCATTCTGGTGCTGCTGGTCTTGTTATTGAGTCTGAACGCTGCTGCCATTATGCTGCGCAATCGTTTCAGAAGAGCAGGAGAGTTATGAACATGCTGCCCACATCACAAAATAGTGCGGTCGAAACCCGCGGCCTGAACATATACTATGGGGACTTCTTGGCCGTTAAGGATGTCAACCTGAGCATCGAGCGCCAGAAAGTAACTGCCATCATCGGCCCTTCGGGTTGTGGCAAGAGCACCATGCTGCGTTCCTTTAATCGCATGAATGAATTGACACTCACCGCGCGCACTGAAGGGCTGGTGCTGTTCATGGGACAGAACATCTACCATCCTGATGTAGATCCGGTTGAAGTTCGCCGCCGCGTGGGTATGGTTTTTCAAAAGCCCAATCCCTTCCCCAAGAGTATCTACGAGAATGTCGCTTGGGGCGCGCGGTTGAATGGTTTCAAGCCGGGCCTGGGCCGCCCAGACATGGATGAATGGGTCGAGACCTGCCTGCGCAAGGCTGCCTTGTGGGATGAGGTCAAAGATAAGCTGCACCAGAGCGGCCTGTCCCTCTCTGGTGGGCAGCAGCAGCGGCTGTGCATCGCCCGGGCGATTGCCATCCGCCCTGAGATTATCTTGATGGATGAGCCTGCCTCAGCGCTTGACCCGATTGCCACGCTGAAGATCGAAGAATTGATGCGGGAATTGGCCAAAGATTATACAATTATCGTAGTTACCCACAATATGCAGCAAGCGGCGCGCGTCTCGGATTACACCGCCTTCTTTACCATGGATTCTGACCGTGCTGGCATGCTGGTGGAATACGGTCCTACAGCGCATATCTTTACCACCCCCAGTGACCCGCGCACCGAGGGGTATATCACTGGACGATTTGGATAAAAACAATGTCACCCTTTTCTACTCGCGAAACGTTTGATCGTCAATTACACGGCTTGCTGGAGCAGGTGCTTGTGCTTGGTAGCATGGTTGAGCAGGCCATTCAGCAATCGGTGAGCGCCTTGCAACGTCACGATCTTGTCGCCGCCCGGCGCATCTACACCAGTGATTACCGCATCAACGAAAAGCGTTATGCGATTGAAAGTGAATGTGTCACCCTGATCGCCACCCAGCAGCCAATGGGCCGCGATGTGCGTTTCCTGGCTGCCATCCTCGAGATTATCACCGAGCTGGAGCGCATTGGGGACTACGCCAAGGGAATCAGCAAGATCAACTTGCTGATTACGGAAGAAGTGGAAGATCCGACAATTTTCCACGATCTGCAGAAGATGTCTGAGCTTGGCTTGTCAATGCTGCGCCGCGCCCTGGATGCTTTTGTGGCTAACGATGTTCACACCGCCCGTGCTATTCCGGCGGATGATGACGAAGTAGATCATTTATACAATCGAGTCTATCGCGAGCTGATCCGCCGGATGATCATTGACATCACCTCTGCCGATCACGCCAATCATCTGATGTGGGCTGCCCACAACCTGGAGCGCATGGCAGATCGGGTGATCAACATCTGCGAGCGGATTGTGTATGTTTCCACCGGTCAGGTGAAAGAGCTGGATATCACCGACGGAATTGAGTTGACCAACAGTGCCTCGGTTGCCCCTGGCTCTCTTCCCAAAGTTCTCTTCCTTTGCACGCATAACTCGGCCCGTAGCCAGATGGCTGAGGCTTTTCTGCGCCAACATGCTGCCGATCGGTTTGAAGTTCATAGCGCCGGGCTGGAGCCTGGTGGAATCAATCCTTATACCGTGCGGGTGATGGAAGAGCTTGGCTTGAGCATGGCTGGTCATCGTTCAAAGGCTTTGACCGAATACCTGGGAAAGGCTCACTTTGCCTATCTCATCACCGTATGCGATCGCGCCGAGCAGCAGTGCCCTGTTTTCCCTGGCATGGGCACCCGCCTGCATTGGTCTTTTGAAGATCCCTCTGCCGTAACCGGCAGTGAGGATGCAAAGCTTGCCATATTCCGCCAGGTGCGTGACGAAATCCAGGCCAGAATACTTGCTTGGTTGGCCTCTCTGTAGCTGTTGTTGCTCTTTCTTGAACAGGTAGCCTGCTATGTGCTTCCTCTCAATTGGGAGCATGCCGGTTCCCTCCATGGCAGCAGCGTGGCGGGCAGTCACATCCCGTGATATTGGTTGAGCCTTGCTTACCAATTGGTCTGACTGGCGCGAATAGCCAGCCCTGCAGTGACGCTGCTAAATGTATTTGATTGTTTGATGCGCTCGCGCCCAAAGATCCCTGCCAGCATATTCGTAAAGGTAGGAATACTGGATGACCCCCCGGTTTTGACAACCGCATCGATCTGCTCTGGTTTTAGGCCAGATGCTGCAACAGTATCCAGGAGTGTTTGGCGAATTTTCTCCTGCTGCGCCTGGATATCCTGCTCGAATTGGGTGCGGGTATATAGCTCCCAAAGATCAATGCCCTGGTCTTTTAAGCTGATAACAGCAGCCCCCTGATCTGAGAGTGCAATCTTCGCGTTTTCCACCTGGTTGTAGAAAGAGAACGCGAGGTCGTTGAAGATCAGCATTTGCAGTGTCCTCAAGCGCGCTGGAGCTATGCCAGCTTGAATGGCCTGCTGCAAATTTTGACGCGCCAGCGGGGTGCTCAGTTCGGGCAAGGCAATCCAATCCGGCACCGCGTTGATCAGTTCCAGGAGTTTGGGCTGGTGTTGAACTTGCCCCAGCCCAAAGTGTTGCAGCAGGCGTTTCTCGATGATTGCCCGGTCAAAATCGCTTCCTGCGATGCCAATTCCCCCGCTGGCGTATACCCGTCGTTGCTGGTCATCACCCAGGCGCATGATGGCAATATCTAGTGTGCCGCCTCCGAAATCGAAGATCAGCACATTCTGGGGCTGCTCAAGCGTTCTCTCATAGTAAAGCGCCGCGGCAATCGGCTCAAGCTCAAATTGCACTTCTGTAAAACCTGCTTCAAGAGCTGCCTGACGTAGCGTATTCTCGCCTTGTTGGTCTAGCACTGGCGAGTCGGAAAACTTAACCGGGCGCCCCAATACCACCCCCTGGATTTCCTCTCCCAACAATGTTTCGGCGCGTTTTTTAAGTGCTTGTAAATAGACCTGGATCAAATCCCGGGTTGTGTAGTATCTATTGAAGATGTGTGTGCCCGAATAACTGCTGGCCTCGCCACCCTTGCGCAGGGTGGTTTTAAGCTGCTGTAGCAATCTTCCCGGCTTGAGCTCGTCGACTTCAACAAAGATATCACGGACGTAGAACATATCTGCGCCACGGTATTCGATCTCACCCGCCCATTTCTTAACATACTTATGCATCCGGTTAACGTTCTGGCGATAATATAGCTCAATCGCCTCCTGACCGATGAATTGTTTTTCATCCCGGGTGATATATAAGATGGTTTTGACTACCTCAGGAATTGCATTGTGCTGGTCTATGGGCAGCAGCCTGACTTTTCGTCCATCGCTGATGGCGACGCCAGAATTAGAAGTTCCAAAATCAAGACCAACGGTCAGCCCCATGAATACCTCTTCGCGGTTGACTGTGTACTCACAGGCTTTGGGGAAGGGAGAACGATGTAAACGCAGTGATCTCAGCCTCCGAATGGATGGCTCCGCTCCCAAACAGGCTCTGGATGGCATGGAGTGTGATTCGTCCGCTGCTTTCCAATACGATCCCCCAATCTTTTTCATTAACTGCTGCAGCTCCTACCACTCGCACGCCACTTTCACGGCGTTGCTGCGAATACAGTGACTGGCCTCGCACGCGTAGCGCCCTGGATGGTTCAATGACATCGGCGTTGCGGTGGATGACTTTGCCGACCTGGGTTACAACCAGGATTGAGCGCTCATGATCCAAAATGAAGGCCGCCACAAGGTGATCTGTCATCCCCAGCCGCATGGCCTCTTCGATGGAAAAGTGCAGCCCTTCAATGTCCAGGCAGGCCAAATAGCCCTCCCAGCTCACCAGTACAAGCTGATCTGCCTTACCGCAGAGAGCCAGCTCAAAGGTGGCATCAGCAGATTGTTTGATACCCACCCCAATATAGTGGTTTGCCAGGATCGTCTCTACCATTGCTGCCCCGATTTTCTTGACGAATCCCTTGCGGCTGACTTGCACAAGGGATTCAGCAAATGGCATTTTAGAGATCGGCCGGATACAAGCCAGGGATTCACCTGGGTTTGGCGCATGCGGGATCGGTGCAGTCTCCCATCCAACCTTCGCTTCCTGGTCATTTCCAGCTTGCTGGGCAAGAGGTAGCATCGCGGCTGGCAAGGTGGCAATTCGGCCTGAGGTGAAGATGAATAAGAGCTCTTCCATAGAACGAACTGCCAATAAACGCGGCCGCTCTGCTGCGGCAACGGGCGGCCCTTGCAAGCAGCCAAGAACCTCGCCGTCTGTCAGCCCCTGCGCGGCGAGCTCATAGCGCAACACCTGACCCTGCTCATTGTAGATGAGCACACTGATAGTCTCTTGTTCCGTTGCAGAGATGTGCTCGCTCGGTTCTGCCGGTAAGTCGCTGGGAATTTGGCTGCTTGACTGGCGCTTGAGCAGCTCGATCTGATACTCCAGATGGGCAATCCGTCTCTCGTATTCCTCCACACGCTTCCCGGTCATGAGGGCGATGTTCTCTGCCAGCAATTCCTCGTTGCGCTCGCTGAGCTCGTGCAGCCGGTTGGCAATATAGCGCATGATTAGCGCTGCCGAAGCCGGGCGTTCTTGCACTTCTTGGATCCATTCTTCGATCTTTTCTGGCGTAATCATGGGTGCCTGTTGGATGATCTTGGGTGATAGATGAGCATTGACCTATGGATTATAACCGTGATTGTGCTCTCTTTCTGCACATGATTCAATGTGACCATACCCTCACAATGATCTCACACCTGAGACTGCGGTATAATGACGCCAAATACCCATTGATTGCTGGAGATGCTATGACGGAGAAGAAAATCAGAGTTTTGGTTGCCAAGCCAGGCCTGGACGGTCATGATCGCGGAGCTAAGGTGGTCGCGCGCGCTTTGCGCGATGCAGGTATGGAGGTGATCTATACCGGTTTGCGTCAAACCCCGGAGATGATTGCCGAAGCTGCATTGCAGGAAGATGTGGACGCGGTGGGCCTTTCCATCCTGTCGGGTGCTCATATGGCGCTTGCGCCGCGTATCCTGGAGCTTCTCAAAGCCAATGGGCAGGATCAGGTGCGCGTTTTCATCGGCGGGATCATTCCTGATGAGGATGTGCCTGCGCTGCTGGAGATGGGCGTGGCTGGGGTCTATGGCCCAGGCACGTTAACTGAAACCATTGTGGATGATATCCGCAAGGCCGTATGGGGTACACCGGTAGCGTGAGGCAGCATTGACCAATATCGGCAACTTGATCCATGCCGTTCTGGCTGGCGAGCGGTTGGCTCTCTCGCGTGCGCTCTCGCAGGTGGAGAATGGAACACAAGCGGGTCGCCAGATGTTGACTGCCTTGTTTCCCCACACTGGTCAAGCGCACCTAATTGGTGTAACCGGCGCTCCAGGTACGGGGAAATCCTCGTTAGTGAATATGCTGGCGCGTCATTTCCGCCAGCCGCCTGCTGGGCAAGAACCGCGCCGTGTGGCGATTGTCGCAGTCGATCCCTCTAGCCCTTTCAGCGGTGGCGCTATCCTGGGTGACCGCATTCGCATGCGTGACCTGGCTGGCGACGCGGGTGTTTTCATCCGCTCTATGGCTTCGCGCGGCTCGCTAGGGGGCCTCGCCAGTGCCACCGCTGGTGTGGTGCAGATTTATGATGCTGCTGGCTTCGATGTGGTGTTGATAGAGACGGTTGGCGTGGGGCAGGCGGAAGTTGATATCGCCCGCCTGGCGCATACCACCATCGTCATCGAAGCGCCCGGGCTGGGTGATGATATCCAGGCCATTAAGGCTGGTATCCTGGAGATTGCCGATATCCTGGTGGTGAACAAGGCGGATCATCCCGGTGTGGATAGCACCGAGCGCGCCCTGCGCGGGATGTTAGAGCTTGCCCACCCCGGGCAGCGCCAGTTTCTTCACCACAACCGCTTGGAAACAGTGCCCGCACACGCCTCCCAGCCCTCATCCGATGCCCATTTGTGGATTCCGCCGATCCAGCGCACCATCGCCACAGAAGGCACTGGCATCCCCGAATTAGCACAGGCTATTGCACAACACCTGGCTCACCTTCAGCAGAGCGGCGCATGGCACCAGCGCGAGCGTTCCCGGTTGCAGGCAGAATTGGATTTGCTCTTGCAAGAAACGCTGGTTGCTAGGTGGCGGGAAACTGTAACGGAGGCTGAATATCAGGCTATGTTGGACAACCTGGTTCAGCGAAAAATCTCTCCCCACCAGGCTGTTCAGGCTTTATTGAATGGGGGTCTGGTAAGATGATATTTGGTGAGCGCATTCGTTTCCGCTCGATCGAGCGCGAGGACCTGCCACATTTTGTCGCCTGGTTCAATGACCCCGAAGTTCGCGCTGGTTTGGGGCTCTATCTGCCGCTTTCGCAGGTTGAAGAAGAAGCTTGGTTTGATGATCTCCAGAAACGCGCACCAGATGAGCGCCCATTATCAATCGAGGTGCGTCAGTCTTCAACCGCTGGGGATGATGGCTGGATTCTGATTGGCGACTGTGGCCTCTTAAATATCGACCAGCGCAACCGCAGCGCTGAATTGGGTATTATGATCGGCGATAAAACCTTCTGGAACCGCGGTTATGGCACAGAGGCGGTGCGCCTGCTGGTTAAGCATGGATTTCAAACGCTGAATTTGCATCGCATCTTCCTGCGCGTGTTCGAGACGAACCCGCGTGCCATCCGTTCTTATGAGAAGGCTGGCTTTGTCTCTGAAGGACGCCAGCGCCAGGCTGAATTTCGCGGGGGCAAGTATATCGATGTTATCGTGATGAGCATGCTTGACTCGGAATATGACCATGCCGGAGCTTCCTGAGGTCGAGACGATTGCTCGCAACCTGCGTCAGGGCGGAGATGATATCCCCTCACTGGTCGGGCAGCGTATCTGTGCGGTGCGCTTGTTCTGGGAGCGTGCATTGTACAAACCTTCTCCCACAGAGTTTATTCAGCAGATTATTGGCCAATCCATCCTTGCCATTGGGCGGCGCGCCAAATTCCTGGTTTTTTCATTATCCACCGATACCTTGCTCATCCATCTGCGGATGAGTGGAGACTTATTGCTCCGCCCTGTCGCTGCGCCTCTGTTAACCCATGACCGCCTCGTCCTGGACTTAACGAGCGGCTTCAGTCTCATCTTCAACGACCCGCGTAAGTTTGGGCGCCTCTGGTTGACATCTCATCCCGAAAAGATTCTGGGAAAACTGGGACCTGAACCTTTCGATGAATCGTTGACCGCTGCTGACTTCTACCAGCGCCTGCATGCCACGCGCCGCCAGATCAAGCCCTTGTTGATGGATCAAAACTTTCTGGCAGGGATGGGCAATATCTACACCGATGAGGCGTTGCATTTGGCTGGCATACACCCATTGGCGCGTTCAGACTCACTTTCTTTGGCGCAGGCTGAGCGATTGCTGGATAGTATCCGCCAGGTGCTCCAGGATGGCATCCGGCGCAACGGCGCCAGCATTGATTGGGTCTATCGCGGCGGCGATTTTCAGAATTATTTTCGTGTTTACCAGCGCACCGGCGCCCCCTGCCCGGTTTGTGGTACGCCGGTCGAACGTATCGTGATTGGTCAGCGTGGCACACATTACTGCCCCGCCTGTCAAAAGATTGACTGAGGAGACGAGTTTCTATGACAACAACAGGGATTATATTGATGGCCGTGTTCAGTGCTGCGATCGGCTTCCTGTTGGGAGGGCTGGTTGTCAAGCTGAGTAAGAGGGAAGCCAAATCTCCCAAAGGTCTAGATACTCTTCCAAGCCCGGATGGCGCGCCTTCTCAATTTGAAGAAGACGTCCGGCTGATGCGCGATCGGCGAAGCCATTCTCTGTTGATCGAGATAAGCGGGAAGCTTTTTCACCATGCCTCACAGCTTGATACAGCATCTCACCAGCGCGTTCGTGCAGTATTGAACGACTTGCAGCCCTGGCTTGAGCCGGGAGCACAGTCGAAACCAACCTCAGCACCGGTTGCAGAAACGCCGCTCCCATTCGTACAGACGCCCGAAGTGACCGTTAAGCCGGTGAACACAAATATCATTGATGCCGCCGCCAGAGCACTTTCGTCCCCCAGCACACCACCGCCGCAGTATAAAAGCATTGCCGCACAGATCAATGATATCCTGCAGGAAATGATCAAGGGTACAGCGATTGCGGAGCATGGCGTGTTCATCTCCGAAAGCCCAGACAAGGGCGTGATTGTACATGTTGGTCAGGAGAGTTTTCCTGGTGTTGATGCGGTTCCTTATCCCAAGATACGCGATCTGATCCGTCAGGCGGCGGGGGAGTGGGAGCGGCGCACGAAAAGAGTATAATATCTTGCGTATTTATATAATAACGCAATATATTATATAAAACATCCTCCGAATTTACAGTTTTTGGCCTGGAATGTAGCGCTCGAACTCTGCGTTCAGCTTTTGTTCTAAAGCCTGCCGTTCCTCTACTGTTAGAAAGGCGGCTCTGGCGGCGGATAGCACGCGCTCCTTCAATACGCTCAGGGAGAAGCCTAGCTCTTCGCATGCAAGGCGATATTCGTTGCTCAGCGTGATTTGTGAGATGCTGGGGTCATCCGTGTTCACGGTGACATTCAAACCGGCTGTAAGCATCTGCGCCAGTGGATGCACCTTGAGCGCGGGGACAACCCCAGATTGGTAATTGCTGGTGATGCATACTTCAAACGGGATGTTCACATCGTTTGCCAGGCTGACTGCCATTGGGTCTTCCATCACGCGCACACCATGCCCGATCCGGTCAGCTTTTAAATTGACAATCGCCTCGGCAACGTTGCCTGCCCCGCTCCATTCCCCGGCATGGATGGTAAGGCGTAGCCCAGCTTTTTTGGCTTCCGCGAATATGCCCGTAAACGGCAGTGCGGAGTAATTTGTTTCGTTCCCTGCCAGGTCCAGCCCTACGATGCCCTGCGACATGCGATCTACTGCTAGTTGGATCACTCGCTCGCCGAGCTCAACTGCTTCATGGCGGTTGAGGCTGGCGATTAGCCGCACCACGATATCGTTTTCCTGGCAAGCCTGCTGTGTGCCCTCAATAACCCAATCCATCACTTCTGCAAGCGAGAAGTCCTGCGATTTGCTCAGGGCAACAGGTGTAAAGCGCAGTTCCATGTAGCGCACGTTGTCTGCGGCTGCATCGGCAATTGCCTCGCGTGCCAGCCGCCCAATGATCTCTGGCGAGCGATAGAACAGGCGCAGTGTTTCAAACTTAGAGAGAAAGTTGGAATAGGTATAGGGCTCGGCTTCGTTCACCTGCACGAGCCCTCTCAATTGCCCGGTGTTGATAATGCTCAATCCGTGAGAGCGCGCCACTTCCACCAGTGTTGCCAGGCGCAAAGACCCCTCAAGGTGGCGGTGCAATTCCACCTTCGGTAGGGCGTGATAAAACTCGTAAGATCGCTCTGGTGCTGGGTTGCGGTTCAATAGCTTCTCTCGTGACCTGATTTGTCACGGCGTTGGTGTGCGAAGTGAAGCCCACTGACCAACACCGCGATTAAGCGTACCACAAAACCTGAAATTATGGAACTATCTCCGTCGCCTGCGACGTTTTTGACTTTTACTCAGGCCTTCCATTGCCTGACGTTGCGTAGGTTCTGTTTCTTGCTCCTGGGGTTCGCCCTCGAGCTGCTCTTCTGGCAACTCATCCTGTGCTTCGATGGTATCTGATTCCGTATCCAGTTGCTGGTCTGTAGTGCCGCGCCGCGCCTCAGTTTGCAATGCGCTTAAATCACGCGGCCGGTAGGTAAACATTCGCGTGATAACACCAGAGCGCATATTACTGAGTAGTTCCTGAAATAACGCCGATGCCTTACTCTTATACTCTACCAGTGGGTCGCGTTGTGCATAGGCTTCCAATCCAATGGAAACGCGTAAAGCCTCCATCTGGGTGAGATATTCCACCCAAAGCTCGCTGATCACGCTGAGCAGCAGTTGCCGGTAAATGACCGTCAGCGCCATGCGTCCTAACGCGTTGATCACCAGGCCGATCTGCTCCTTCTCCAGTGCTTGCAGGGGTTGGGTGCCTAATGCGCGGCAGGACTCCTCCCCCAGTATATTACACAAACGGGTGCGCATGTTCTCATCGATTTCTGCCAGGCTGAGCTTTGCCAGGCGTGAAAACTCGCTCAACCCCCAGGCGTTACGGATCACCGACTGCGCTTTTTCCAGGTGTTGCAGAACCTCATCTGCTATGGCGTCCAGGTCGCGTTGTGCAAGCAGCTCAGCAGCAAAGTAGATATAGACCAGCCGGGTGGTGCGTTGGATAACGCGTCGGTGGGTCTTTTTATCAAACGTAGCGCGGGTGCCTTGTGGCATCATCCCCAGCAGCGCAGTCAGGTGATCAGTTGTGATGGATCCCTGAATCTTGCCCAATGCAGAGTCCAAATCTTTGCCGATCAGTCCAGATGCAGAACCGGAGCCGTTGCCCAGCAAATGTTCACGGCGTTTGTTAAGCACACTTTCTATTGCTGTGATGACCTGGCGTGAGAGCTCATCCCAATCTGTTGAAGGTACCTGTGCGCTGTTCAGCTCGAGCGATTCTTCCAGCCTGCGTTCCACCGCACCGAGCAAACGCACGATTGCCTGGTTGGCAAGGGCGTTCTCCACTTGCGTTTGCACATTGTCCTTCACCTTGCGGGGATCATCGCGTAACAGGCGCTGCTCTTCAGCGGTGAGACGGATGGGCACATGCATCTCGCTGGATATTTCATCCTGGATCTGTCGTGGGCTGCGCTGCTCGCCTTCTTCCCCTTCGCCCAGGCTTAGTCCTTCGAAAATGGTATCCAACGTTTCCAGGCGCTCGTTGATCTGGTTCTCCAGGCGGCTGCGAGTGGTTTCCAGCAGCGTTTCCACCACATTCAGCAAGTGCTTTTCTTCTGCCTTGAGTGCCCTCTCGGCGACCTCCAGCAAAGCCTGCCTGAGATCTTCCACCTTACTGTAGGTTTTAGTGGTAAGGTAATCCAGCAACAATTGCAGTGAGTAAGATGGAAATACCGTATATCCGATCGAGAGGGGAGGCTGTATTTGGTCGAGCCAGGCGAGTAGTTTCCAGGGGCCTGCCTCGTCTTTGAGCGCATCAGGGACGCGTTGGAGCACTTCTGTGCGCAGTATTTCGGTTACATCTTCGCTTAAATCGTCTTTTGTGAAAATGCGATCACGTTGTGCATAGATGCGCTGGCGCTGCTGGTTGAGGACATCATCATATTCCAGCAGGTGTTTGCGGGTATCGAAGTTGGCGCCTTCCACTCGCGTTTGCGACCCCTCAACCAGACGCGACACCAGGCCCATTTCCATCGGTACTGCATCATCGATGCGCATGCGTTTCATCAAGCCCTCGGCTTGGTCTCCGCCAAAACGAACCATGAGTTCATCTTGCAATGAGAGATAGAAGCGAGATGAGCCAGGATCTCCCTGGCGTGAGGAACGGCCGCGGAGCTGGTTATCGATGCGGCGGGCTTCATGTCGTTCAGACCCAATCACAGCCAGGCCTTGCAGATTGCGCACGCGCTGTTCTTCCTCCGTATGTTTCCAGAAAGGGATGATGTTCTCCGCGGCCTTCAAACCGACATCAAACTGGTTGTAAAGGATATTGGAAATCTGTTGCCATTCATCTTGCATGCCCCGCTGGTCATACTTCTCGATCAGGTTTACCCGGATTGTCTGGAAGTGGGCAGCTGTGTCGCCATTGACAGGCGCCTGGAACGTCTCACCGTGCAGGATGATGTTCAATAATGCCTGGAGCATATCAGCGTTCGATAGGCCATAGGGGTTTTCCAGGCCATTGTTCCTCAAATAACGCTTGATGTATGCAACGATATCTTCATCTAGTTCGCCGCCAAGTTTGATATCGACACCGCGCCCGGCCATATTGGTGGCAATCGTCACTGCCCCCAGCGCACCCGCCCCAGCGATCACGCGGCTCTCTTGTGTATGCTCGCGGGCATTGAGTACTTTGTGAGGAATGCCTCCTTGGAAGCAGGCTTTAAGGCGCTGCTCGTAGGCGGGTTGTAGGCCAAGCAGGTTCAAGAGGCGGGATAAGTTTCCTGGATCTTCTGGGTTTGTGGAAATTTCCAGCTCGCGCGCCATCTTGCGCAACTCGGCTTGTTGCAATGTGTCTAATGGCGCATTCAGTGGCTGAAGTTCTTCGACCAGGCGACCATCTTCCTGGCGTTGGTGCTTTTCCAGCCACACATTGCGCATTGTCATCACCTGTGCCAGGCGGCGTAAGGGTTCTGCGCGCAAACGATTGGACAACTGATCTGACATCTCGACTGAGGTTGTGCCAACCAGCACAGGGCGCCCAAGTGCGTGGTAATGCAGGATCTCAGCCACGGCAGCACGGAATTTCATCTCTTGCGTGCGATATACCACATCTGGATAGTCTTTACGCTGCCAGTAAACCGGCTTTTTCTCCGCATCATCTTTATGCACGTAGCAATGGTATTTGTAACCCTCCTCATCGCGATCTTCCATTACCACAAGACCAGACTCAGTCTGGGAGGCACGGTATTCTAGATTGGTAGGGATGGCCAAGACATCTAGCTTGTAGATTTTATCGAATTCCTCCGCCTCGGTGATGGCGGTGCCGCTCATGCCGGCCAGTTTTTCGTACATGCGGAAGTAGTTCTGAATGGTGATCGTGGCATAGGTCACATTCTCAGATTGTACCCGCACCCCTTCCTTGGCCTCTACTGCCTGGTGGAGGCCGTCAGACCAGCGGCGCCCGGGCATCAGGCGCCCGGTGAATTCGTCGATGATGATGACTTTGCCACCCTGCACCAGGTACTCTTTGTTGCGTTTGAACAGGTGCTGGGCGCGCAAGGCCTGCTCCAGGAATCCGATTAATCGCGCCTGTTCGGGGGTCACATCTTCTGGGCGGTCAGGATCGCGTAGTGGAATGCCTAGCAAATCCTCCACATGGGCCTCGCCAATCTCCGTGAGGGTCACATTTCGGTCGCGCTCGCTGATCTCGTAATCCTCGTCACGCAACTGCCGCACCACCTGGGCCATGCGCGTATACCATTCTGCATCATCGTGCGCGGGACCAGAAATGATGAGCGGTGTGCGTGCTTCGTCGACCAGGACATTATCGACTTCATCGACGATGGCGTAGTAGTGCCCGCGCTGCACACGGTCATCCATACGCATGGTCATGTTGTCGCGCAGGTAGTCAAAGCCAAATTCGCTATTGGTGCCATAGGTGATGTCGGCAGTGTAAGCCTCCACGCGCGGCACCATACGCAGTTGATTCTGGTCTTCGTGGGGAGATTCGCGTTGCAGATCTACCAGGAAAGCCTTTTTCCCATTTTCTGTGCGTGCCGCCATCTGTAACACACCCACGCTCATCCCCATTGCATCGTAAATACGTCCCATCCAGCGGGCGTCGCGGCGCGCCAGGTAATCATTGACGGTGATGAGATGTACCCCGCGCCCGGTCAGGGCGTTTAGGTAGAGCGGTAGTGTGGCAACCAGTGTTTTGCCCTCACCGGTGCGCATCTCAGCAATTTTCCCCCTGTGCAGGGTGATGCCTCCAACGAGCTGGACATCGTAATGGCGTAAGCCAAGGGTGCGCTTGCTGGCTTCGCGCACAGCAGCGAAAGCTTCTGGCAGCAAATCTTCCAGCGTTTCACCAGCCTGCAGGCGAGCGCGGAATTCAGCGGTTTTGGCTTTTAGCGCTTCATCACTCAGCGCCTCAAACTGCCCTTCCAGCGCATTCACCTGGGCCACTGTGCCAGATAACTTCTCGATCGTCTTTTTGTTGGGGTCGCCCCCAAAGAGCGTGACAAATTTCTTGAGCATAATCAACCTTCTGGGGGTCGATTATAGCACATGGATTCTTAAATCTGGCAAGCGATGCCGTAAATTGTGTGAGCGTGTAGCATACACCATCATGCCACACGCCCACAAAGACAACTCTGAATTTGTCAATCTTGTCGTTTGATGCGGTGGATCAGGGGCAGCAAGCAGATACTTGCCAGCCACCAGGCGCTGACGGGCGAGGAGGATGATTGGGTGTTCTCTGGCGATGGCGCATGGCGCGGCGCATCAGGTGCGTGGCGTTCTGGTAGGGGGTGTTCTGGTAGGGATGGGATAAGGAAATCGGGTTCTTCCTCACCTGTGGTCGTAGGAGGCAATATCTCAATCGCATCCACTTCAGCGCCATCATTATCCGGCCAATTAATTGGCGAGACGATGCGGATGCAGGGGTAAATGCCCACTGGGGCCAGTGCATCGATATCCACAGTGATTCCTGTGTTATTGTAGAGCGCTCCAAAAGGAACGGACTGGTTGTCCATTTCGGGATAAGCTCCGCCCAGGTGCCCGTTGTTGGCGGTGTTCCCGTCGCCCCAGTTGAACACCGTGTGCCAGGCGCTGCTGCCGCAGCTCCCACTGGGTCCGGTACCGACCTGCAAAGAGACCCGGTCGAGATCAATGAAGCTGGGCTGTGACGGATTTTCGCGCTCGTAATAAACTACATCTGGATCCGCATCTCCAACAGTAATATCGATCGGACTGTATCCCTCGGCAACAATATCGATGATTAACTCGCCTCCGCAAGGTAGCTCAGAGTAATAGCCGTCGGGTGGGCCGATATTGGGCTCGCCGGGGAACATATGGCCTGGGCAGGGTGGGGCAGGCAAAGTGGCTGTGGCAGTTGCTGTGGCGGTGGGCGTAACGGTACTGGTTCTGGTAGGGGTTGGTGTACGCGTGCTGGTTGCCGTTGCAGTAACGGTGGGGGTGTTGGTTGGTGTTCTGGTTGCTGTCGCCGTGGCGGTGTGGGTGGGGGTGAATGTGGGTGTGGCGGTATGGGTAGCAGTGTTGGTCGGTGTTGGGGTATGCGTTTTTGTGGGGGTATGGGTGTGGGTGGGGGTGCGCGTGAATGTGGCCGTCGGTGAAGGCGTTTGTGTTTCTGTTGGCTCTGGTGTGCGGGTGGGGGTAGATGTGTTGGTTGGGGCGCGCGTCTCAGTGGGTGTAAGGGTTTGAGTTGGAGAGGCGGCAGGTGTGAATGATGGAGTTGGTGAGGGGGTGGCGGTGTTGGTGGGAGGCACCGCAGTGTGGGTAGCTGTGGGCGTGTTGGTGCGTGTGCTGGGTGGGTTGGTGGAGGTTGGCGTGTTGGTGGTGATGGTGGGAACGCTCGCCACCGTAGATGTTGGGCTGGCTGTAGCTGTCGCAGTTTGGGTGGGTGTTCTGGTCAGTTGTCGCACAGCCTGCGTGGCTGTGGAACTGGGCTGCAGCGGTTCTGCGGTGCGTGAGGCGGTTGGCAAGGGCATTTGGGTTGGCCTGGGTGTGGCAGTAGGTGCATCCCAGAATCCTTCAGGAATTGTGACCACCTCGGGAATGGGGGTGCCCTCCTGGCGTAGAATTTCTACTGCCCGCTCATCCAGGGCAGGGACAAAGATCATCTGCCAACGGCTGTAGTCAGCGGTCAGCCGTGAGCGCGTATCGCTTGCTGGCGGGTAACGCAGACCCAATGTAGAAAGCAATCCGCAGCCATATAAAAGCAGCAGCACAAGCGGGGTAAGGATCAGCCAGCGGCCTAAGCCTCGCAAATCGGTCGCTTTATTCGCTTGTCTTTCATTAGGCTCTGCACTCACAGCCATAGCCTCCTATGCTATGCTTGCGGTTCACCCGCAGGATTGGATGCTGGCAGGCAGATTGAGATCGTGGCGCCCACAGGCCCTTGCCCGCCAATCCAAACCTGCCCGCCCATACGGTCCATAATTGCCTTGATAATGGTTAGCTCCAGGCCTGCGCTCAAAGGTTCGGATTGGGCTTCAACAGCAGAGCCTTCGAAGATGTGCAATAAGTCCGCCTCCCCTACCTCTGGGCCGTTATCGGATACATCGATCCAAACCTGGTGTTGAAAGGTGCGCACACCCACGCGGATCACATCTCCGGGCTGGCTGCGTGCCTTGGAGCGCTTGATCAATCCCTGTAGTAACTGTCGCAATAAAGCGGGGTCTGCCCTCACGCTTGGTAGATCTGTCGGGGCTGTTATTTCAAGCTGAATGTTATCACCCTTGAACGTGCTGTGATCAACCCACGAATGCGCCTCCTTGAGGATTGGTTCTAGATCGATATCTGCCAGGCGCACCTCGCGGATGGCATCCATTTCAACAAGCGTGCTAAGCCCTGCACCCCATTCCTGGATTGCACCCCAGGTGTTGGTCAGGCGGTAAATTGGGCCAGAGAGGCGCTCATCTTTTCCGGCCAGGATTTTCAGCTCTGCCAGGGCATTCATCGCATGGATCAGGGGTAGGCGAATGCGCTGGGCTGCATTGATCAAGATGCGATTTTTGAACTCATCCAGATTTTTGAGGTGCGTGATATCACGCATGGCAATCACCCAGCCTTGTGTTTGCTTTCCTTTAACGGTGATGGGTTGCAAGTTGACCATCTGGGTTGTGCCATCTGCCCAAGGCAGTTCTACAACGGTTGGATGCCTGGCTCCGGAGATCTGCCAATTATGAATTAGATTCACCAGCGCCGGGTGCAGGCTGGTGAGTGCCGGTTTGCCCATCAGATCGAAATCTCCCAGCAAGCGGCAGGCAGCCGGGTTGGCAATGGTGAGTTTGTTTTGGAAGTCGGCTGCCAGGATTGCATCGCCGGTATTCGCGATCAATGCGTACAACCATTCTGCATCAGCCTGGATGCGGGCTTGCATTTCCTCCCGCTCCAGCAAAAGGCGACGGTGGTTGGCAGCGCGCTCAATTGCTAGCCCCAGGTGGCTCATCGATTCGAGCGGCTTGAGCAGAAAATCGAAAGCGCCATCATGGCGCATAGCCGAAACAGCCGTCTCGACACTGCCCACTGCCGTGATCACCACAACTTCAATGTGGGGGTCTATGTTGTGAGCCTGGCGGAGCAATTCCAAACCGGTGATATCGGGCATCATCAGGTCAGTAAGCAATACAGAAAAAGGCTCTTGGGTACGCAGGATTTCCACCGCCCGGGTGGACGCATTAACGCCCTCTACCTTATACCCGCGCTGCTTTAGCGCAAGAACAAGCATGCGCAGTAACGCCTCGTCATCATCTACAACAAGAATACGCTCATTGGCCATCTGTTATCTCCCCGGTTGGCAAATCTAACTCTTCGAATGGTAAATAAACGGTGAAAGTGGACCCCTGCCCGACAACGCTCTCGACACCGATATAGCCGTGATGAGAGGCCACGATGCCATAGCTGACGGAGAGGCCCAACCCGGTTCCTTCTCCTTCACGTTTAGTGGTAAAAAACGGATCAAAAATGCGGTTAAGTAGCTCGACCGGGATGCCAATACCTGTATCTCGGAAAACAACCCCCACCCGATGATCGCCTTGCAACACGCTGATATTCAACACGCCCTCACTTGGCATAGCCTGGACTGCGTTGGTGATCAGGTTGATAAAAACCTGTTCGATCTGCTGCGAGTCATAATTCAGCATGATGCTATGATTTGGCAAGCTGGTATTGACGCGAATTTTAGCCTCACGGATCATGTAAGCGGTCAAGCGCAACGCTGCTTCGATCGTCTCGCGCAGATCCTGCACTTTCATCTCTGGCTTTGTCTGGCGAGCAAATTTGAGCAGATCGGTGACAATGTTGTTTGCTTTTACAGCGCTCTCGTGCATCAGGCGGATTCCCTGGCGCGTTTCTTCGGATAGGGATTCCTCATCCCCGATCACCTCTGCCATGCCTTTAATGACCGCCAGCGGGTTTTTGACATCGTGGACAATACCTGCTGTGAGCTGCCCAATGGCAGCCAGTTTTTCGGATTGGATGAGTTGTAGTTGCGTCTGTTGGAGGCGGGCGTTGATGTCTGCCAATTCTTTGTTGCGCTGCACAGTCTCCGCGTACAGCCTTTCGGTCTCGCTGGTGCGCTCGCGCAGTTGTTCCGTCATTTGGTCGAAAGCGCTTGCCAGGTCGCCGATCTCATCCGACTGCCGTAGCCGTATGCTTTGATCCAGATCGCCGGATGCGACTGCCTGGGTCATGGTGCGCAAGCGCAGGATGGGGCGAGCAATGTTCTGCGCCAACAAGAAGCCCACGATGATCGTAGCTGCAGTGGCCAAGGCGAACAGGATGCTAAAAGTGCTACGGCTGGTTGCTTCAGGGGTTGTTACGTATGTGCCCGGTAAGACAACCCCCAGCCAGCCCAGATTCTGCTCGCGGACGATGAAGGGAGCGCAGAAGATTTCATAAGCTCGGCCATACAAGGTCACTTCTTGGGGATCTGTGACAGCCTGCTGAGAAAACAGCACGGCAGCTTCTTCCAGCGCATCGTAGCCCTCTTCCAGAGCAGGCAGTGTCGTTCCAAGCAATTGCAGATCGCTATCCAGGAGAACAATATCTGCCAGCGCCTGCGTTTTGGCACTTGCCAAAATACTATCTAATCGGGTGCCTACCAACAAGACGCCCAGCAAGCTGCTATCCTGCGCATAGACAGGCGCGCTGGTTACCAGCACCATGCTGGATTTGGTCTCGAGCAGACCAGTGAACTTGTCGCCCAGGTTATCCTGGTAGCCTGCTAAGACATTGCTTACAAATGGAATGCCGGAAAAGTCAACACCCTGGCTTTGGATATATTCCCCTGTCACGGGATCTAGCCCTAAGGAGAACAACTCCAACCCAGTAGTATCCACTGCAGAGACAACTTGAATATGATAAATCGCCGCAATGCCTTCCAATTGATTTCTCAGCATCTCCTCGTCTTGCGTGTTGAAGGCATCGATGACACCTTGCGATAGTGCCATGTTGTAGAGGTTATCCAGGTGGATTTGCTCCTGGCGAACAAAGCCATCTGCTACGATTCGACTTGCCTCGTATAGCTGGTTGGCAAAGCGTTCACGCAAGGAATCTGCCACCAGCCGTGTGACAACAAAGATGCCTACCATTGCCAATAGCAAGGTAAGCAACACGTAGGGCACGATCAACTTGCCGCGCAACCCATAAAAACGCGGGCGCAACGTGCGTGTTTGCGATTGGAAGGGTTGCGCAGAATAGGAAGCTTCTTCGGCTGGGGGCGTAGCTTCTTGTGGGGTTGTCATTCCCACTCCATGATCGACAATAGAAGGCAATTGATAATATTTATTACCCACCAATCCTCACGCCAAAAATGAGTGTTAACAATGGCAGGTGTAGGCTTGTTGTAGGGTATACAGCGTCAGGTGGGTGCAGCCCCCCTACAACTGACCTCAGGACCTTATATATGATAAGAAGATTATAGCATACTAATCATCTGAAGCGCAGAGAGGTTTTTGGGAGGGTCTCTGTGAATTACCCCGCGCTTTCCATTTGTTACAGCAACTTCCAATGAGTCGTTTTTTACTACAATAGTGCCTGTATTTTTGTGGTGACAATTTGTAACTGCTTGATGCAGGTGATATCCTGGATGCTGGTATCAATTTTTAGGATGGGTATCTGGTTTACCTGCTGTAGCCAACTATGGAGCAGCATCTCCAAAGCCTCTAGGTCAGCCAGGGCGGCAATCTCTAACATGCGCCCGCGTTGCTGGTAGCGTCTGGTAACCACATCCAGCGGGGCGGTCAGCCAGATGATGAGATCAGGCGGCGCGAGCAGGTTGCGCAGCAGATGGTACAGGCGCTGGCAAACCTGGAATTCTTCTCGGTTCAAATAACCCTTCTGGTAGAAGTGGTGAGTGAAGATGTAGTAATCCATTTCCAACCCGCCATCCTGTATGCCTGTGGATGGTTGGGCGCGAATCTCCAATTCCTGCTCGGCACGTAGCAAGAGATAATCGATTTGATTTGCCAGGGCATAGCTTTGGAGATTCTGCGCAAAAAGCGCCTGAAATGGGCGCTCTGCGTGCTGTTCCATGCCACAGATAAATAACCCCTCCTTACAAAGCAGGCGGGTAAAGGTTGTTTTACCTACCCCGGTATTCCCTACGACGGTGATTAGCTTGCCCATTGCCCAATATCATATCACCCATGCTATAATCACACCATTCCAATCGAAATGGCTTTATAGGAATTGTCGTAGATTCCTTATCCTCCACAATGATTTCTGTAGAGCCGCATCAACTCACATAAGGAGGAGAGCATGTCAGCAAGTGAACTTTTCCCCTTCACCGAGGAACATGAGATGATTCGCCAGGCGGCGCGGGATTTTGCTCGTAAGGAAATACTGCCAATTGCCGCCGAGTTTGATGAAACGGGGGAATTTCCATCTAAAACGATTAAAAAGATGGGTGAGATGGGCTTTATGGGCATTGAGGTGCCCGAGGAATTTGGCGGCGCAGGCATGGATACGCTGTCCTACGTCTTGGCCTTGGAGGAGATCTCCAAGGCCGATGCTGCACACGGCGTCATCATGTCGGTCAACAACTCCTTGTTCTGCAATGGCATTTTGAGGTTTGGCACACAATTCCAGAAAGAGAAATTCCTGGCGGGAGTGGCATCTGGGCAGGCAGTTGGCGCATATTCTCTCACAGAGCCCATGTCCGGATCAGACGCCGCAACCATGCGCAGCCGTGCGGTGCGGGATGGTGATCATTACATCCTCAACGGACGCAAATCCTGGGTCACCAGCGGGCCGGTGGCGGACTATGTGGTCGTGTTTATGATGACCGACCCAGAGAAGAAGCAAAAAGGTATCAGCGCTTTTCTAACCGAAGCCAAGCAGTCCGGTTTTGTGCGCGGTAAGAAAGAGCCCAAGCTGGGCATCCGCGCCTCCGCTACCAGCGAGATTTCCTACGAGGATTACCGCTGTCCTGTGGAGAACCGCCTGGGTGAAGAAGGCGATGGCTTTAAGATTGCCATGGCGGTGTTGGATGCCGGGCGAATTGGGATTGCTACGCAGGCGCTGGGCATTGCCGAGGCAGCCTATGAGGCCAGCGTTGCGTATGCCAGAGAACGTGAGGCCTTTGGGCACAAGATCGGCGAGTTCCAGGGTATCTCATTCATGATCGCAGATATGAAAACCAAGATCGAAGCAGCCCGGCTTCTGACATATCAAGCGGCATTAGCAAAAGAACGCGCCAAAACAACCGGAGAACGTTTCACTTGCGAGGCAGCCATTGCTAAGCTGTTTGCCTCGGAGGCAGCGATGTTTGTCTCCCACGCCGCGGTGCAAATTCACGGTGGGATGGGCTACAGCAAGGAGCTGCCGGTGGAGCGCTACTTCCGGGATGCCAGGATCACGGAGATTTATGAGGGTACCAGCGAAATCCAGCGCCTGGTGATTGCTCGTATGGAGCTGGGGTTGCGCTGAGTGCTTTTCACCTCAACAACTAATCGCCTCGCCGGAAGAATCTGGGAATTGTTGCATGTCTAACCTGGTGTATTTTATTCTAGCCATGATCCTGGCGATTGGCCTGGATGCATGGCTGATGTCACGGGTGAGGCGTGATTTGGCTGCTCGCGGCATTGATGGCACAGATCCCGAGCGGACCATCCTCGTCTTCGGAAAGTATTCACCGGTACTGACCTGGTTTCGGCATGTTATCTGGTCTAAGCTTAGCCTTTATGAAGGCTCGGATAGCCAGGAGGAAGGCACTTTCGTCGCAAAGCCGCATTCTATCGAGTGGTTGATCATTGTCCTGGCAGTGGTTTTGTTCTGCTGGGGGATTCTGGACCTGGGCGCCTCGACCCGTCTGCCTGGAAATGAGGCGGAGGTTTTCCAAACCCTGGACTGGACTCTGGTCAATAGTTTGCGCTACGCGCACCAATTTCCGCTTTGGAATCCCTATCTCCTCACTGGATTGCCGTATGTGGCTGATCCGATGCTGCACGCCTATAACCCGGTGGTGACGGTGCCTGTGTTGCTCTTTGGCGTGCGCGCAGGATTTAAATTAGGTGTGGCGTTGAGCTTCCTGATCGCTGCTCTGGGTATGTGGCGACTGGGTGCAGCACTGGGGATGAGTCGCCCAGCGCGCATCTGGGTTGCATTGTTATATGCCTTTGCAGGCCAGCCTGTTGGGCGTTTTTTTCAGGGGCAATACCTGTTCGTGTTAGGTTTTGCCTGGATTCCCTGGATCATCTCTAGCCTGGTAATGATCGCTGAAACGCGGCGTAGGCGTTACATTGCTCAAGCAGTGTTGTTCATGGCGCTTCTGTTCTTTTCTGGCAACGCATATTACCCATTCTACATGCTGCTGAGCGCAGGTATCTTTGTTCTGGTGATGGTGGTGCAGCGGGGCCAGCACCGTTTACGGGTTGCGTTCGATTGGAGCTTATTCAAGATTTATGCACTCGTGGCCATTTTAGTCCTAGGGTTGATTGCCATCCAACTGCTTCCATTGGCTGAGTTCTGGCCGAGAATGAACAAGGATATCAACCTGGAAGGCTCGCATACTCTGCAGCAGATTTTCCTCGATTACACATCGGATGACCCTGCACGTGCGGATGCCTATGAATTGTTGCCGGCGCGAGAGGAATTCTATGCATATTTTGGCCTGATCCCAATCCTCTCGCTCAGCTTGCTACCCTTGGCTTGGTGGAAACGTCCACGATCCCCCAGCCTGCCCAAGTCTACGGGCAGGTTGCTGGTATTTTTTATCCTATTGTTGCTACTGGTCGTGGGATGGATCTCGCTCGAGCATGTTCCCTGGGGAGACTGGCTTCTGCGTACCAATTTGGTCCACCAATTCCGCCACCTGTTGCGCATCCTGATCTTTGGTTCATTTGCCGTGATTATCCTGGCTGGGCTAGCTTTAGATACATTGTGGGGTTTGTTTGGCGCCCTTAGCGAAACAAAAGGCTCTGAACCATCCCTAAGAATACGCCGTACCCTGGGCATTGCAGGGCTAATCTTGTTAGGAACCTTTATGCTGGTGGGTGTGGTAGATGTTTTTCGCACCAACCGTTCAATTGTGCAATCCCAGGATTCTTATGAGACAGCCTATGCGGTGATGGGCTGGTTGCGCCAGCATGATTCAGGTGATTACTATGTGCGCCACAATCCGAATAATGGCTGGCATGATGCGGTCATTGCATCCAATTTACGTTTTATCGACGTATGGTATCACTTTGCCGATATCCGCGATCTGAGCAAAGCCTCTAATACCCGCGTGGTGCAGGCGCGTCCGCATTATATCGTCCAATCCGACCAGAATGAGTTGCTTGATGCGCCGGATGCTGTTTTGCGGGCTCATGTATCCGAATATAACGTTTTCTCGCTCTCCAACAGCCTGCCGATGGCTTTTGTGGTGGATCAGAGCTGCTTGCAGGAACGTGATGCGCCTGCTCCGTTGGGCTACGACGAGGTGCAGCCGCAGGTGCCGTTTTTCCCGGGGCCGAATGATATCGAAGTGATTGCCGATGGCGCGGAAAACCAGACACTGGTTGTATTGGTCACCCATTATCCGGGCTGGCAGGTGGAAGTGGATGGGCAGGAGCAAGAGCTGCACAACGTTGGCGGTTACCTGGCAGTGGAGGCGCAGCCTGGAGTGCACAAGTATGCCTTTGCCTTCCGGCCGAGTAGCTTCTTCATCGGTTTGTTTGTCAGCCTGTGCTCATTTGGGGTGACGGCTTACTTGCTGGCCAGCGATATCCGCTGGGGCAGGGCAGTACGCCAGCAATGGGCTGCGTTACGAGATGGATGGGCTAGATTCCGCACAGCTTTGCGTAACCGATGGCCCAAGCCGGATTATCTCGTGCCTGCTGTTTACCGCCAGGGGGGATTTCGGCCCCTGGAAAGTGTGGAACTGGCAGATGAGACGGAGGTGCGCCTGGTGATTCACCCTGCAGAGGGCGCTCTTCCAGGCCAGGCTGCCAGGCAGTGGTTGGGATCTTCCGCTTACCTGCTGCGCAGCCTCACCATGCCAACCGTTTTACCCATGGTGCTGTTTGTGCTGGCGTTGGGTGTGTACCTGGGCACGCGCTTGATACGCTTAGAAGATTGGCCGATCTATTTCTTCACCGACGAGGCAGTGCATACGACATTGGCAGCTGACCTTGTGCGGGATCACCTGGAGAACTATGCAGGGGATTTCCTGCCCACCTTCTTTGAAAATGGGGGTAAATACCGCCTGGGCTTTACTGTCTATCTGCATGTTTTACCTTACTTGATTTTTGGAAAAACGGTATTTGTCACCCGTGCCACATCGGCAATCATCACCCTGGCTTGCGCAGTTGCCATTGGCTTAGCCTTGCGCAATGTGTTTAAGCTTTCATATTGGTGGAGTGGGGCGCTCTTTCTTTCGATCACCCCGGCATGGTTCCTTCACTCGCGCACAGCGTTTGAATATGCCATTGCGATCACACTCTACTCCCTTTTTCTATACTTTTACTTACTCTATCGCACACAAACCCCACGCCATTTGTATAAGGCGCTGATTGTGGGTGCTTTGGCTTTCTATTCTTATAGCCCGCTGCAAATGGTTGTGCTTGTGAGCGGTGGATTGCTTCTGTTGCTTGATATCCGTTATCACTGGCAAAACCGGCAAGTGGCCCTGCGCGGTATTGCGCTGCTCATTTTACTAGCTGTGCCCTATGTGCGTTTCCTGATCGCTCATCCAGAGGCAAATGATGTCAGCATGCGTGCCCTGGGCTCTTACTGGTTCCTGCCCATCTCTTTTGTCGAGAAACTCAAAAGCTTCTTTCTGGAATATCTGAGAGGGCTAAACCCCCTCTATTGGTTTATACCGAATGAGCATGATCTGAATCGCCACTTGATGAAAGGATATGGTCATATACTGGTAGCGACTTTGCCACTCTTTGTAGCAGGGGTGATCCTGACACTGCGTCGTATCCGCTCTGCTGAGTACCGCATATTGCTGGTTGCTTTATTGGCAGCACCTTCCGGGGCAGCGCTGGTGGCGCTGGGAATCACGCGTGCCTTGGTGATGGTTGTGCCTGTAGCTATGCTTACGGCTCTGGGCGTTGATGACTTAATGAACTGGCTGGAGAAAATACGCTTTTCGCGTGCCTGGCTGGGTGCTGCGCTTTTCCTGCTTCTGGCATCATTCAATGTGTTCATGCTAAATGACGCCGTGAAAAATGGGCCAACCTGGTACCAGGATTACACTCTCGGTGGCATGCAGTATGGCGGACGCCAATTGTTTAGATCGGTATTGGATTACAGTGAAGAGCACCCCGATCGCCGTGTGTTTGTCTCCCCCAATTGGGCAAACGGGGCAGATGTGGTGGCGCGATTCTTCGCTCCAGACCCGATGCCATTCCAGACGGATACCATTGATAGCTATCTGTACCAGTATTTACCCCTCGAAGATACCATGGTTTTCGTGATGACGCCGGAAGAATACGGCCGAGCGGTCTCGAGTGGCAAATTTGATCAGATCACGATTGACCTGATCTTGCCATATCCAAATGGCGAGCCTGGCTTTTACTTCACGCGCTTGCACTACATCGAGAATATTGAGCAGATTCTGGATGCGGAACGAGCACAACGCAGCCAACTGAACGAGCAGGCGGTTGAAATCAACGGTCAGATTGTCCAAACACACTGCTCCACCCTGGATATGGGGGATGCAAGTACCATGTTTGATAGCGATCCAGAAAGCGTGGCGCGCACCTTCGAAGCCAATCCCATGGTATTGGAATTGACCTTTGATGAGCCGTTACCTTTGACAGGTCTATCTGTAGTGATTGGTAGTGCCAGGATGCAGGTGACTGTTTTACTCTATTCATCACAGGATGAAGAGCCAATTGAGGTTGTTGCCACCCTGGCCGGAGATGTATCCCAGCCTGAGGGCACGATCAGCTTTGATCAGGCAGTCGATGTCCGCGCAATGCGCCTGGAATTCAATGACCTGGGCCAGGGTGAGCCGGGTCATGTACATATCTGGGAGATTACCCTGCAAGAGTGAGTTTGCTTCTCGATACGATTTGAAAAGGTCTGCACTATGAAAGCCATTCTTTTTCACCAACATGGTAATACGGAAGTGCTGCAATACGCGGATTTCCCAGTCCCCGAGCCCGCGGCGGGTGAGGTATTAGTGCGGCTGAAGGCTGCTGCGCTTAACCGGCTGGATCTTTGGGTGCGTAATGGCTGGCCGGGCATTAAACTCGAATACCCCCATATACCTGGCGCAGATGGCGCTGGTGTGGTGGAGGCTTTGGGTGATGGGGTCACCCAATGGAAAGCCGGCGACAGGGTAGTGATCAATTCAAACCTTGGCTGTGGCAGGTGCCAGGAGTGCCTGGCCGGGCATGATAACCTCTGCCGTGACTGGCGCCTACTGGGCGAGACGGTGCGCGGCACCTATGCGGAATATGTAGTTGTGCCTGCCGGCAATCTCTACCCAATACCAGATGGGTTTGATGAGCACAAAGCCGCCGCCGCGGCGCTTGTTTTCCAAACTGCCTGGCATTCCCTGATCACACGCGCAAACTTGCGTCCGGGAGAAAGCGTGCTGATCGTGGGCGCTTCGGGAGGGGTCAACACCGCCAGCATCCAGATTGCGCGCTTGGTTGGCGCGAAGGTCTATGTAGTCGGTTCCAGCCTCGAAAAGCTGGCCCTGGCAGAATCGATGGGTGCGGATGTGCTGATCGATCGTTCCAAGGATGAGAACTGGCCCAAGGCAGTTTACACCCTGTCTAACAAGCGCGGGGTTGATGTGGTGGTTGATAACGTCGGCACCACCTTCCCATTGTCCTTCCGGGCAGCCGCCAAAGGCGGACGCATCCTGACGGTAGGCAATTCTGGTGGAGCAAAGTTTGAGATCGATAATCGTTTCATTTTCGGCAAGCATCTCTCCCTCCTCGGCTCGACGATGGGTACCAAGGCGGATTTCGCTGCCGTGATGGATCTGCTCTTCGCCGGGAAGCTGAGGGTTGCCATGGATCGCTCCTACTTGCTGGAGCATGCCGCAGTTGCCCAGCAACGCCTGGAAAGCGGGCAGCAGATGGGAAAGATCACCCTGGAAATTGGAGATTGATTGTGGAAGGTGACTCCTCAGATGAGTTAAAACCTGTGCCTTCTGTTTTGCCAAGGCCGTGTTCCGTAACTCTCCTGGCTCTGGGGGTGTTAACCATAGCGGGTTGGGGCCTGGTGCGGCTGGTCGGTTCAGTGCGACAGTGGGATTTCCTGAGCAGCTTACCGGGAGTTTCCCCGTTTTACGTTGCACTGAGCGGCCTTGCTTGGACTATCGCTGGTTTACCGTTATTCTGGGGTATCTGGCGCGGGCGTGCGTGGGCCCCCCGCCTGGCGGTGGCGATCTCGTTGACCTATGCCATCTATTACTGGTTGGATGTTGTTTTTATGATGGATCAAACAGGCACTGAGATGCTACCTGGCAACTGGCCTTTTACTGTGGGGTTGACCGCCATCTTGTTGGGGTATGTGGCTTGGGTTGTTCGTCGACCGGCATTCAAAGCCTTCTTTGGAGATTCAGATGAATGATAATCCGCAACTTAAAAAGCTGCATGAAATGCAAGCGCAATCTCGCCAGGGCGGAGGGGCAGCGCGTATCAAAGCACAGCACCAACGCGGTCGTCTGACCGCCCGCGAGCGTATTGATCTCTTCCTGGACAAAGGCTCTTTTCGCGAGGTGGATCCATTTGTGGTTCACCGAACTACTGATTTTGGTATGGATAAGCAGAAGTTCCTCGCTGATAGTGTGGTTACCGGCTGGGGAACTGTGGATGGGCGGTTGGTATATGTTTTTTCGCAGGATTTCACTGTTTTTGGGGGTAGCCTGGGGGAGGTGCATGCTGAGAAAATCTGCAAGATCATGGATATGGCGCTGAAAAACGGTGCGCCTGTGATTGGCTTGAACGACTCGGGTGGCGCGCGCATTCAGGAGGGCGTGGTTTCTCTGGGTGGTTATGCCGATATCTTCTTGCGCAATACCCTTGTCTCAGGTGTTGTACCGCAGATCAGCGTGATCATGGGGCCTTGTGCGGGGGGGGCGGTTTATTCACCTGCTCTCACCGATTTCATCATCATGGCGCGCAAGTCATCCTATATGTTCATCACTGGACCAGAAGTGGTGAAAACCGTAACGCATGAGGAAGTGACCTTTGAAGATTTGGGCGGGGCAGATGTACACTCACAGACCTCAGGTGTGTGCCACCTGGCGGCTGATACCGAACCCGATGCCCTTTACCTGGTGCGCAAGCTGCTTTCATATCTTCCACAGAATAACATGGAAGATCCGCCTTTTGTCCAGACGGATGATGATCCCCTGCGCTCTGAAGAAGCCCTGGCTCAACTTGTGCCGGATGATTCCAGCAAGCCTTACGATATCAAGGATGCCATCCATCTGATCGTGGATCATGGTCAGTTCTTTGAAATCCAGGAAGCCTATGCCCAGAACATCGTGATTGGCTTCGCCCGTCTGGGCGGGCATAGCGTGGGAATTGTGGCAAACCAGCCAGCCGTGTTGGCAGGTGTTTTGGATATCAACTCATCGGAGAAGGCGGCGCGCTTTGTGCGCTTTTGCGATGCGTTCAACATTCCGATCATCACGTTTGTGGATGTGCCCGGCTTTTTACCGGGCACCGATCAGGAGCATGGCGGCATTATCCGTTCAGGCGCCAAGCTGCTTTATGCATATTGTGAGGCCACAGTGCCCAAGCTGACAGTGGTCACCCGTAAGGCTTATGGCGGGGCTTATGACGTGATGAGCAGCAAGCATATCCGCGGCGACCTGAATCTGGCCTGGCCTACGGCTGAGATCGCGGTGATGGGACCAGATGGCGCGGTGAACATCATTTTCCGCAAAGAATTGTCTCAGGCTGCTGATCCCGTTCGGCGTAAGGCAGAACTGGTGCAGGAATACCGCGAGAAATTCGCCAACCCCTATGTAGCTGCCTCGCGTGGCTACATAGATGATGTTATCGAGCCAACGGAGACACGCTCGCGCCTGATCAATGCGCTGGAGATGCTGGCGAACAAACGCGATAATAACCCGCCTAAAAAGCATGGCTGCATTCCGCTCTGAAGTGATGAAAGGATTGCCAGGGGCTCAGTGAGCATAGGATGAAGATCGGTGAGCGAGAGATCTTTCTTGAACACCATGGCCCCGAAAATGGGCTAGCCGTGATCCTGCTCCATCATGGGCTGGGCACAGCGCGTTCCTGGCGCAGGCAGGTTCCGGCTTTGGCTTCGGCGGGTTTCCATGTGGTTGCCTACGACCGTTGGGGCTACGGGCGCTCACAGACGCGCCACGCAATCGACATACCCGGCTTTAACTGCGATGTTGAGGACCTGACATTGCTGATGGATGCCTTGTCTATCCAACGGGCAGCGCTGGTGGGGCATAGTGATGGCGGAACGATCTCCCTATACTTTGCAGCGCAATGCCCAGAACGCGTCATGGCCTTGGTAACAGTGGCTGCCCATGTTTATGTAGAGCCTAAAATGTTGCCTGCTATTCAGGGCGTTCGCGAGCAGTTCGACAGCGATCAGCGCTTTCGCACAGGTTTGCGCCGTGTGCATGGCAACCAATACGTCACTGTGTTTGAGAACTGGTACAATGGCTGGCACAGCCCAGCTTGCCATGGATGGAATATGCTCCCCTTATTGGCAGAGATCACTTGCCCGGCCCTTGTGGTACAGGGTCTGGAGGATGAACATGCCACACCCAAGCATGCTGAAGATTTAGCAGCCGCTATCCCTAAGGCGGAATTATGGCTTGTTGCGGATGGAAGACACATGCTGCCGCAGGAAATGCCCCTGGCATTCAATCGCCGCCTGTTATCGTTCCTGAGGATTTTCTTATAGCTGATTTGATTGTAGTTAAGCTTGGTCGCGGAGGAAGGCGATGTTTAATAAAGTGCTGATTGCCAATCGGGGTGAGATTGCGGTGCGCATCATTCGCGCCTGCCGCGAGTTGGGTATGAAGACGGTTGCGGTGTATTCAGATGCTGACCGCCAGGCGCTCCATGTGCGGTATGCCGATGAGGCTTATCGTCTGGGCCCCGCGCCGTCGCGCGAATCGTATTTGCGCGCCGATAAGATTATTGAGATTGCCCACCACTGCGAAGCGGGGGCGGTCCACCCGGGTTATGGCTTTCTGGCAGAACGGGCTGATTTTGCGCAAGCGTGCCAGGAGGCAGGGCTGGCGTTTATTGGTCCAAAACCATCCTCGATTGCTGCCATGGGCGATAAAGCAGTCGCACGGGCGACTGTGGCACGCGCGGGTGTACCGGTGGTGCCAGGCACAGAGGGAGAAGGCTCGCTGAGTGACGAGGAGTTGCTTGCGATGGCCCCTCAGGTAGGATTCCCGTTATTGGTGAAAGCAACGGCTGGCGGCGGTGGCAAGGGCATGCGCGAGGTACACAGCCTGGATGAGATGCCCACGCTGTTGAGTTCTGCCCGCCGGGAGGCAGAGGCAGCCTTTGGTGATGGGAATGTCTATCTGGAAAAACTGGTAGAAGGGGCGCGCCACATCGAGATCCAAATTCTTGCCGACGAGCAGGGTGAGGTGATTCACCTGGGGGAGCGTGAGTGCTCTATCCAGCGCCGCCACCAGAAATTGTTGGAGGAATCCCCCTCACCTTTTGTTGGCGATGATGATGAATTTCGCCAGCGATTGGGAACTGTTGCGGTGAGAGCAGCCCAGGCGGTGCGTTATGTCAATGCTGGAACAATTGAATTCCTGGTCGATAAAGATAAGAATTTCTACTTTCTGGAGATGAACACTCGCCTCCAGGTAGAGCATCCGGTGACTGAAATGGTGACTGGCATCGATATCGTCAAGGAGCAGATCCGCATCGCCCGCGGGCGCGCCTTGCGCCATACGCAGGAAGAAATCCGCTTCAATGGTTGGGCAATAGAATGCCGCATCAACGCCGAAGATCCTTATAATAACTTCATCCCCTCTACCGGACGAATCACCCATACTTTGTTGCCCACTGGCCCAGGCATTCGTGTCGATACAGGTGTTTACATCGGTTTTGAGGTTTCACCATACTATGATTCGCTGATCTCGAAATTGATTGTGTGGGGCGAAACCCGCGGCGAGGCAATTTTACGGATGCGCCGCGCATTGGAGGAGTACAAGATATTGGGTGTGCGCAATAACATATCATTCCACCAACGCCTAATGGATTCACACCGCTTTATGGGTGGGCAGTATGATACACGCTTTGTAGAGGAGCGTTTTTCGATTGAGGCAGCCGCGGAAGGGAGAGTGAACCGGCAAGATATCGCCGCGCTGATTGCTACATTGGTTGCGCACCAGCAAACCGAACGTGCCGCACATGTAGTGCGGCGAAACGAGCGTGACACAAGCAACTGGAAATGGCTGAGCCGCTGGGAAAGGCTGCGCAGGTAGCGGAAGGAGGTAGGAAATGAGGTATTCCACAACGGTTGATGGAAGAGAATATCTAATCGAAATACACGATGAGCATCATGTCAGTATCGATGGGGTCGCATACCAGGTCGATTTCACGCCCATTCGCGACCAGTCTGTCTATTCATTGTTGGTGAATGGGGAGTCGTGTGACGCGCATGTGTACTCGGATGAGAACCTCTGGCAGGTGCTCTTTCATGGTTCGTTATACACCGCGCTCGTAGAGGACGAGCGCGAAAAGCGGCTGCGCGCTGCCATGGGCGGTGGGTTGGCTGAACATGAGGAGTTTCAGCTCAGAGCACCTATGCCGGGGTTGGTGGTTGCAACACCGGTGCAGGAAGGGCAGGCTGTGCAAAAGGGTGATGTGCTGTTGATCCTGGAATCGATGAAGATGCAAAATGAGCTGAGGTCGCCGCGGGCGGGGGTTGTGGCGCGCCTTCGGGTTCGTCCAGGTGATCGTGTGGAGCAAAAAGAAACAATGTTGAGCGTGGTGTAAGCAATGAGCGGAACAGGCACGGAACTGGAAGTCAAATTCTATCTATCCAACCATCAGGTTTTAGAAGAAACCCTGCTGGCGGCTGGCGCCAGGTTGGTTGCGCCGCGTGTGCACGAGATCAACCTGCGTTATGATACCCCAGCTCGTGCTCTCACCCGTTCGGGTCGCTTGCTGCGCTTGCGCATGGATTCGGAGGCTCGCATAACCTATAAAGGGCCTGGTTTGGAGCAAGACGGCGCCCGTCTGCGCCAAGAGCTGGAATTCACGGTGAGCGATTTTGAGATGGCGCGTGCCACGATTGAGGCTCTGGGCTACCAGGTGATGCTGATGTATGAGAAATACCGTACGACTTATCAACTGGAGAATGTCTTGCTGACGCTGGACGAGATGCCCTATGGCCTCTTTGCTGAGATTGAGGGACCTGATGGCGCCAGCATTCAGGCAGCGGCCGGCCGGCTTGGTCTCGACTGGCAGGCGCGTATCCTGGATAGCTACACGATGCTCTTCGATGCTGTGCGCGCAAGCCTAAACCTGACCTGTCGTGATCTAAGTTTTGCGAACTTCCAAGATTTAAAGGTTACCCCAGAGAACCTGGGCGTGCAGCAGGCAAATCGTTGAGATCTTGTTATTCGTAAAGTTGGAGTCCGGGGTAATCGATTCTCCAATCGTTGACCTGTTTGTTTTCTATCCGGCGAACACTGCGCAGTGAGTAAGTGCTCACTGGTATAATCTGACCTGACACGATTGCGTACCAGGAGGTTAAAATGCCCTTAATGGAAACAGGTATCGTATCCGTAACGTTATATCCCGACCGCGCCAGGGTTCTTCGCCGCGGGGCGATTCGCCTGGAGAGCGGCGAGGCGCTGATTGAAATCGCAGATCTGCCATTGCAATTGAATCCCGACTCGATGCGGGCAGCAGCGCGCGGTGCCCGCGCCCGCTTATTGGGTGTTCAGGCCAGGCGCCAGTTTTTTGCGGAAACCCCCGCCGAAAATGTACGCCAGCTGGAGAAAGAGATTGAAGTACTCCAGGATAGCATCCAGCACACCGATGTTCAGGTGAAAATGCTCGAGCAGAGCCGGGCTTCGTTGGAGAAAGTTGCTGGGCATTCCGATACCTATGCCATGGCGTTGGCAGCCGGAGAGATGAACCTGGGTCAGCAACTTGAACTGTTGGATGGCCTGCGCCAGCGGCTGGAGAAATGGAGCGGCGAATTAGAAGAACTGGCTGCTGCCCGGCGTGAATCTGAGCGGCAGTTGCAGAAGCTGACCAAAGAATTGGAGCAGCAGCGCAGTGCCCGCCCACGCGAGCGTTATTCAGCATATGTGGAAGTTGAGATGCTGGAGGCGGGTGAGTTAACCGTTGAGATTCATTACGTCATTTCAGGGGCTGGCTGGAAGCCACTGTATGATCTGCGGCTGGGAGAAAACGAGTCAGGCCCTGTGTTGGAAGTGGGATATCTGGCTCAGGTGATCCAGAAAACCGGAGAAGAATGGAAGAACGTGTCCCTCACGTTGTCAACAGCCCGCCCGGCGCTGGCGCAGAGTTTACCTGAGCTTAAACCGTGGTATGTTCAACCGCCTGTGCCGGTGATGCGGGCGGCGGTTGTCCCGCAGGCTGCACCGGCGCCGCGCACGATGGCCAAGATGGCTGCAACCGCCGATATGGCATTGGGAGCCGCCGCCCCAATGCCTGTGGAAGAGGAGGCAGAAGAAGTAGTTGCAGAGGTGGAATCGAGCGGCATGGCAGTCACTTACCTTATCCCTGCCAGTGTCACGATTCCGCCGGATGGGGCAGTCCATAAGGTGACCGTTGCGCGTTTCCCCCTGACACCGCGCCTGGATTATGTGTGCATACCCAAGCTGGTAGAGGCAGTCTACCGTCGAGCAAAGGTGACCAACAGCAGCCCTTATACGTTGTTAGCCGGCGACGCTAATATCTTCTCGGGCGAGGAGTTTATCGGCAGCACGCCGCTGGAAATGATCGCTCCGCAGGGTGAGATCGAGCTATATTTAGGGGTGGAGGATCGGGTAAAGGTCAAGCGGGAACTGAAGCGCCGGGATGTGGACAAGCGCTTCATTGGCGGGAAGCGCCATATAGCTTATGGTTACGAGATCAAGCTGGAAAATGTGCTCCCTGGAGCAGTCAAGATCGCCTTGCAGGATCAAATCCCCGTAGCCCGCCACGAGGAGATCAAGGTCAAACTGGAGATGGTGGATCCCAAACCAGTCGAACAAACGGAATTAGGTCTGTTGAAGTGGGAATTCAACCTGGAAGCCAAGGAAAAGCGCAGTGTGCGTTTCGATTTCAGCGTTGAAATGCCCCAGGCCATGCAAGTGATCGGTCTGCCATAACCCGAACACGAATCAACGGGCTGGCTTGCAAGCATTTACTTGTGCTTGCAAGCCAGCCCGTTTGAATTAATCGTTGGCATCTCATCCTGCATTTTGGGCAGTTTTGATCAATCTGCCGGTCAGCCCAGCACCAAGCAACGCTAGTCCGTCCGTGGTCATGTAATGACTGACCGCCGCATCAAAGAGGATCGACGCCCGGGCAGGGAACTCCTCATCGCCCGGATAGAGTATGGCTGCCAGAGGGATGCGTGGCAGAGGCAAGAAGACATATGCCTCCCCAGGCAGAGCAGGCAGACGTTCCCCGCCCAGGGCTTTTGCAGCCGTGCAGAAGGCTTCCGGGCGCTCACCCAGGGAGCTTGCGATGCGGTTGCCGGTGTAACCCTGAAATGCCTGTGAATAGAAAGCGCCATCGGGTAGCTCGCGGTAGCCAATCCAGCGCCCTGTTAGCGGCGAGCCATCCGCACTGTGCAGGTAGTACAGTAGCATAGCCGCGTCGAAGAGCGAGGCGGGTTTGCTGCTTGTTTGCTCGCAAACCTGCAAATCAGGCCAGGAGACCACCAGCGACTTTCCCCAATATATTAGAGATATTTCACTTTTAGTGAGCAGGCCCCCACACCGGGCTGCCAGGATTTGGGGCGATAGCGCCTGCACTTCGACGCGTAGTGATTCAACCTGGCGCAGCATGCTCTGTTGCCAGGCCTGGTGGGCGCGTTCCACCGCATCTCCCGGCGAGGCGGTCGTTTCTGCAGCACGATCTGTTAGTCCACCCATGTTCTTCTTCTCCCAGCGGGCGAAAGGCGGAAAAATACCTTTCCTATGCCTATATCTGTGCTATTCCAGGGCGATCTTTTCAATGTACTCCTTTATCGATGGATAGCCGGTCAGTTTGTCATAGAAGAAGTTGTTGACAATGTTGATCACCTGGGCGCGTGCAGCTTCTGCAGGGGCATCCAGCGCCTGCCCAGGGGTTTGGCGACTGAGCGCGTCGCGTAAGCGCAGCAGCAAGCGCACGATCTCTGCTTCCTGATCACCTTCCAATGCTTTAATCACTGCCAGGATCAACAGGTCGGCCTGGGAGAGCATTTGCTCAGTAGTGATCGATGTCCCCGGTAGGCTGGCATCATCGATGGTGCGGATCAAAGACCAGACTTGGTAAAGCATGGTGGTGGGCTCGTCGAAGAGCTCGCGCAGGAAAGCCGCTTCTTCAAAGCGCCCGGTGAGACGGAAGATGTTGTACAGGCGCTTGGCAACCTTGCCATAATTGACATCTTTGGTCAGGTACTTGTTAACCTCGTGCTCGAGCTGAGCGACATACTCATCCATTGCATCCGCAGATACATGACGGGCTAGCTTGGAAAAGATAGGGATCGATTCCGCCTCCAGGTAAACTTCCTGGAAATACGGATCCAGATAGCCGTCCAGCGGGGTGATGGTGCTATCTGGCGCCTCCCAGGTCACATCGAGCATGTTGCTGGCGTTGGCAAGCTGCCCGTGCACGGGGTCTGCCACCACCCAATCTAGCTTGCACCAGCCAGGTTCACCAGCAACCTGGTCCCAGGTGATCGTAACAGGAGAGCCATCGGGGCGAGACGCTTCGATCTTGCCCTGCCGGATTTCTTCTGGCAGCCAGCCGATCGGGCTGCCTTTGCGGATCTGGCGCTCGCCGCGCAGAAGATCTTCAGGATATTGGCCGAATTTGACCTCGATCAACTGATAGGTTGGACCTTTAAAGGTGTCCAGAGCCTTGTTGCGGATCAGCTTGGCAAGGATCTGGCATGCATCCTGGCGTGTGGGGGCTTTGATATTGACCCGCTCGAAATAATCGCAGTCGCCGGGGTAAGTCTGGATCTTGGATTGGGCAGAGGAGCCGGAGAGTGCCAGGGCTGTTTCCACCACGCCTGGCTGCTCGTGAAATTCCACCAGCCGGCCGACCTCGCGGAAGTGCGCCAGTTGCTCCGGGCTGAAATCGAGCATCACCACCCGGTGCCCAAAGACACCGCTCTTCACATCCACTGAAATCTCATCTCCGCCGCGCGCCGCCGCGATGGAGGCCATCCACTGCAGCGCTTCTTCTTCATCTAGTTCGATGCCCAACCGCTGGGCAGATGCGATGATGCGTTGCATTTCCTCATTGGGATTGACTTCTACCATTTCATTCTCCTCTCTCGGTACTATTGTCCTTTGTAAATGGGAGTTATCGTTCTGTTCAGCCCTTCAAGTCGAGAGCAAAATAGGCATCTCCATCCTGGTAATGTGTGATCTGGAAACCAAAATTCTGGTAAAAGGCCACCACCTCACTCCAGGCAGCGGTTGTTTCCAGTATCACCTGATGAAAGCCGAGTCGACGCGCCTCCAAGCAGAGCTTTTCCAGCAGCAGTGTGCCTACTCCTTTGCCACGCCATTCTTTTGCTACCGACATGCGCAAGATTTCCGCAGTATTCGCTGTGCGTAGCACCAGCGCTCCGCTGCCAATGATTTGCCCATCCTTGCGGGCTATCAAGAAGGTTCCTTGCGCGTAGGTAACGGCTATGTTGTCCAGGTCATGGTTCTTCGTTTCATCCAGCCAACCCCAATGCTCCACCAGCCCCGCCAGGATCAATTCTTTGACAGCCTGCTGGTCTGCTGGTTGAAAGGGGGCAATGTCGATAGATGTGTCAGGCGAGATCATGGTGCGGGTGGAAGGGAACGGGCATGCGACTCTGCCAACATCTTCTGAAAGATCTCAGCCTGATCAAGGGCATCTCGTAGCGCATGGTGAGTGAGGGTGCGATCGGCCAGGTAGCGCGGCGCAAGCTTGCCCATGGACGTATCTGCCCATAAAGTGTTGTATAGTCCCATGTAGTAGGCCTTAATATCCAGTGCGGAGTGACCAAACGGATTTCGACCGAGGTATTTGTGCAGGTAATACGATACAAACATCCAGTCGAAGGCGGCGTTGAAGGCAACAAATACCGGCCTGCCATGCTTTGGCTCTAGGCCTTGGACCCAGGCATCGAAGCGCTGCATGGCCTCGGCTGGTTCAACGCCGCGCTCGCGCAGCCGTTCGATCGATAAGCGGTGAACTTGCAGCGCTTCTTCACTGATCTTATCATTGATCGGTTTTAGCTCGATATAGAACGTTGAAAGCGGTTCTTTAACCGTGCATGCTCCAATGGATAGCATGGAGAATTCTCCCGGATATGGTCCGGCGGTTTCAATATCCACAGAGATGTAAATTTCTGGAGTGGCTGATTCGCTCATAAAAGTTACTGCAAAAATTAGTTGGGTGCCTCCCCCGAATTTCTGGTCTAGGTTCTTATTGTACCAGTGATTGGGCATCTCGGCAGGCGAGGGATTTTCCCTCAATCTGCTGCTGCAGAAACAGCTAAGGGTTCGTCGCCGTTATAGCTGCGTAACTGCGGCCAGCGCCAGGCGATCGCGATGACTGCCAGGATGGCGCCCACCCCACCGCTGATGATAGCAACCGGTACGCTGAAGAGCTGTCCAACAACGCCTGCCTCCCATTCGCCCAGTTGCGGTCCGCCCTGAAAGAAGATCTGGTTGATGCTGGTCATCCGCCCGCGGATGTGATCGGGTGTTTGTAGCTGCCGGATGGTGTTACGGAGGATTGTGCTGACGGAATCGGCTGCGCCCATGCCCACCAGGGCGAGCATTGCCAGGTAAAAGTTTTGCGCCAGGCCAAACCAGATCGTCGTTAGCCCAAAGATCACCACTGAGCCAAGGAAGAGCTTCCCCTGGCGGCGCACCACGCTGATCTGAGAGAAAATCAGCCCGGCTGTCACTGCGCCGATGGGTTGCGCCGATGAAAGCAGACCATATCCCACTTCGCCCACTTTCAGGATGTCTTTTGCAATGATCGGCATCATCGTATTGGCTGAGGAGAAGAAGGTAGCGAAGAAATCCAGTAGCATAGTGGAGAAGATGATCGGGTGCGTGGCTATGAAGTGGATGCCTTCGCGGATATCCGAAAACTTCACCAATGCTCCCTGGCGCGGCTTCTTTTGCTGCATCACAGGTCCCATCAGAACCAGGGCTGCCAGCACTGCCAGAAATGAGATGGCGTTGATGAGATAGGTATAACCCTGTCCCCCCGTCGCAATGATCAACCCGCTGAACGCAGGGCCGAGGATAGCACCGGTGTTGAAGGCGATGGAGTTCAGGCTGAAGGCATTGGGGAGATCTTTTGTGGGCACCAGGTTGGGTACCAGGGCCTGGCGGGCGGGCAGGTCGAAAGCGATCGCCACTGCCTGGATGGCGGTGAGTGTATAGATATGCCACAGGCGTATTTGTCCTGAAAATGTCAGCCCGGCCAGCGCCAGCGCAATCAGTGCCATACTGCTCTGCGTCAGAAAGAGTACCTTGCGGCGGTTGAGATTGTCTGCCACCGCGCCCCCGATCAGGGAAAAGAGGATGACGGGGAGAATGCGCGCCAGGCCAATGCTCCCCAGCGCTAGTGGGTTGGGCTCGCCGGTGATGATACGAATATGCCAGTGCAGTGCAGATAATTGCATCTGCGAGCCTGCCACGGAGATCAACAAACCGGCCCAGAGCAGTGTGAAGCGGCGATGGAATAGAGCCGGCGGTACACGCATTATGTCCCCCAATCTCTCAGGTACAGAAAGTCATAGCCGATCGTGCGGTTGGTTAGTTTGGCAATAGGCGGTAGAACTCGCTTGAAGTGGTTGCGGCGGATGCGCTCTACGACCGCCCGTACAAAGCCCTCCGCAAAGCCGGCCTCCACGCAGTCGGCAGGCGTATAGCGCCGGTCAACCAGCAGGTATAGCAGTTGATCGACATCGGCATAAGTGAAGCCCAGCTCCCCTTCGTCGGTCTGTCCATCCCATAGGTCTGCAGAAGGGGGCTTGTCCACAATCTCTGCCGGCACACCCATAGCGCGTGATAGCTGGCGCACTTGGGTCTTGTACAGGTCGCCTAGCGGGTTGATCGCGCAAGCTGAGTCACCGTACAGCGTGCTGTAGCCGAGTAGGATCTCTGTCTTGTTGCTGGTGCCAACCACTAGCCCTCCGAAAGCCTCCGATTGATCGTAGATCACGATCATCCGAGCGCGCGCCATCACGTTGCCGCGCCGTACCTGGCTCATCTCCGGGATCTGCTCGAAGAGGGGCTCCACCATCTTGGTGATGGGGATGGTGAGCGACTGTACTCCCAGCGCATCGATCACTCGTTGGGCGTGCTCGAGCGAATCGGGTGCAGAGGAGCGGTAGGGCATGCGCACCGCCAGCACGTTCTGCGCGCCCAGGGCTTCGGCTGTCAGGTAGCACGAAAGCGCCGAATCGACGCCGCCAGAAAGAGCAATCACAGCCCGCTGCATCCCAATGCGGGTGATTTCACTGTGGATGAAACCCGCCAGGATGCGGCGGGCAAGGTCTGTGTGGATCGATAGGTTGATCATGTTATCGGTTTACCTGCGTATCCGGGGCATTGCGTTTCTCCAGGATTCTCGTCATTTCACGCATCATCAGCGTAGTGCGCTCATCGCGCAGCATGGGCATGCGGGCGCGCGTGCGGTGCAGATCGCTCAGGTCAATTTCTGCCAGAGTCAGCGCCTCACTGTGGTAGGGACCTCTCACCAGCAGAATGCCATCAGGGTCAAAGAGCGTATTACCGCCCCAGAAGTTCAACCCATCTTCATAGCCCACACGGTTAGCGTGTGCCACAAAGGCCGTGAACAGACTGGCGTAAGCCTGATTAATGTGCTCCACCCAGCGCGCCGAACTGAGCACAGGCTCTTCACCCAGCCCGCGCCCTGGGGAGGCTGAGGTAAGCAGCAGAATATCAGCGCCATCCAGCCACAGCAGATAGGGCGGAGAGGCGTGCCAGAAATCCTCACAGATCAGTATCCCCATGCGCCCGAAGCGGGTGTCGAAGGCGCGCACCGCGTCCCCCCAGGCAAAGAAGCGCCCTTCATCGAAAAGCCCATAGGTTGGTAAATATACTTTGTGGTGGATGTGCACCACTTGCCCTCCAGACAGGTATGCTGCGGCAATGAAAAAGCGGTGGCGAAGATCTTCGTCCACAAAGCCAACCACCAGGTCAATTCCCCGGCTGGCATCCAACAATGGTCTAAAGATCGGGTCGTCTGGCGCGGGGCGGCGGGCTACGGCAGAAGCCAGGTCTTGCAGAACGTAGCCGGTCAGCGAAAGTTCCGGGAAAACCAGCAGGTCTGCACCCTGAGTACGCGCTTGCTCAGCCAGCGACAGGTGTTTTTCCAGGTTAGCCTGTAAATCGCCCAGGCGGGTGTTGATTTGGGCAAGTGCAAGGGTTAGTTTCATGGTTTCCTTACAGAGCATGAGAATTCAAGGGCTTTATATTCGAAATGGCTTGACCAGGGTGAATACCAGGAATCCCATCAGTGACACTGCAGTGATCCCCAGCGCGCCCCAGGCTTCTGGGCGCAGGCTTTGCCAGAGCGGGCTTGGATCAGCGCGCAAGAGCGATGTTCCAAATAGCAGTCCTCCCAATCCTAGCATGCCTAGGCATGCTGACTGTCCGGGGTAGGGCAGGCGGGGGCGCAGGCGTTCCAGGCACCAAAACCATGCCAGCGTGCTCATAGCGCCCAATAATTGCACTGGAACGCGCCGCGCTATGTTCCCCCACTCATCCCGTGCCGGAACGCCCCACCAGTGATTGGTGGCATTGCCGTATGCAAAACCCGCCAGCCAGCATGCCAGCCAGACGGTGAGTACCATCGTAACGAGCAAAGGTAGTAAAGCGTCTGCCAGCGGTCCCACCGGGCGGTGGGAAGCTGCCGCTGTAATCAACACCCCAACCATGGCTCCTGCCAGCGCGCCGATGCCTGAAAGTCCTCCCAACCACACCTGCGGTATTTCAATGGAATGCGCCTGGTAGTAAGACCAGTGGATTGCCACATGCATCGCGCGGCCGAAGATCAGTGCCGATGCCAGCACCGCCAAACCAGCCTGGGTGTGGCGAGCAGCGTGCTTGGGTGGAGATTGCCATATCACCCATAATAGCCCTGCGCCCACCCCAACACCACTTAGAAGCGAAAAGATAAACATGAAGTCGCTGACAGGCCAGACGAATGAGTTAGGTTCTCTGGGAATTGCCGGGGTGAGGCGACCTGCCATCTGTCAGGGCAATTCCCAATGAGCCATGAAGTACCAGAACCTTTGGAACGGCTAAGCGTATTATATTATAGGAAAGCAGATCATGGGCAGCGCTTTCCAAAAACACACACCCTCGAAACCCAAGCTCTGGTGGTTCTCTGGGAATTGCCGGGGTGAGGCGACCTACCGTCTGTCACGGTTATTCCCCATGAGCCCCTCTGGCTGGGTCGGGGGTGACTTAATTTGAAGTATAATGATCTGGGAGAAGGAGTGGCTGCTATGGATTACACTCTGATTCACATCTACTATCTGTTGCTGGTGGCTGGCGTCATGCTGACCGTTATGGCGATTTTTACACCGGGAACGGGCATGCTGGAGGTGGGGGCAGTATTTGCGCTACTGTTCGCAGGGTTCGGCATCCTCACCCAGCCGATCAACCTGTGGGCTCTCTTCATTCTCTTGTTGGGGGTATTCCCCTTCTTGTTGGCGCTGCGCAAGCCAGGGCGTTTGCTCTTGCTGGCGATCGCCGATGTGGCTTTTGTGGTCGGCTCAGCTTTCCTGTTTCGGGGCGAAAAGTGGTGGCAGCCGGCGGTCAACCCATTCCTCGCTCTGATCACCTCTGCTCTGTCGAGTTGGTTTCTGTGGCTGGCGGCGCGCAAGGCGCTGGAAGCTTGGCAAACCCGCCCCGCTCACGATCTCAATGCCTTGATCGGGGCAATCGGCGAAGCCAAAACGGAGATTGCTGGCGAAGGCTCCGTGCAGGTCAACGGTGAGCTTTGGAGTGCCCGCAGCGAAACCCACATCCCGGCTGGCGCCTCTGTGCGGGTGATCAGGCGCGATGGTTTTCTGTTAGAGGTAAAACAGGATTCGGGCTCGCAGAGTTAGCGCCCGTGTTCCGTTTGGGTAATTTCATTACACACTTTATCTAAAAAGGAGGCTTGTTCTATGGAAGGTCTTGCTGCTGGAGGTACCATTTTCTGCCTGGTTGGCGTGGTGCTGCTGATTGGTGTGGCTTTTCTCGCCAGTGCAATTCGCATCGTGCCAGAGTATCAGCGCCTGGTGGTTTTCCGCCTTGGGCGCTGCATTGGTTCTAAGGGACCGGGAATTGTCATCTTGGTGCCGATCATTGATCGCGGCGTAACGGTGGACTTGCGCGAGCAGGTGCGCGAGATCCCCCACCAGACATCGATCACTAAAGATAACGCCGCTATCTCCGTCGATTTCATCTGGTATTACAAGGTGCTGGATCCTACCGAGAGCGTGTTGCAGGTGGGCAACTTCGAAGCGGCGGCCCAAGGCATGGCGACCACGACATTGCGTGCGGTGATCGGCGGGATTCCGCTGGACGATGTGCTCTCGGAACGGGAGACGATCAACAACCTGCTGCGCACGCGCCTGGATGAGGTGACGGAGCGCTGGGGGGTGAAGGTGACCAACGTGGAAATCCGCGAGATCATCCCGCCACGCGATATTACCGACGCGATGAACCGCCAGATGACGGCGGAGCGCAACCGGCGCGCCCTGGTGACGGAGTCGACCGGGCAGCGCGAGGCGGCGGTGAATGTGGCGGAAGGCGAGAAGCAGGCGGCAATCTTGCGCGCTGAGGGCGAGAAGCAATCAGCGATCCTGCGCTCGGAGGGTGAACGCCAGGCGCAGTTGCTGCGGGCCGAGGGCTTTGCGGCGGCTCTGGACCGTATCTACTCGATTGCCCAGACGGTTGATCAGAAGACGATGACGCTGCAGTATTTTGAGACGCTCAAGTCGATTGGTATGGGCGCTTCGACCAAGTATATCTTCCCGATGGAGTTCACTAGCATGCTGGAGAATTTCACCAAGGGGAGCAATAAGTAAGGATTGATCCGACATGGGGCGAGGTGGGGTGTGGTACGGGCGCTGTGCCACCACACCCTGCCCGCTTGTGTGCATGATGAGCAACGCTGAACCGGCGGGCCCGGAGCTACAATTCTCGATTGAATCGGCTGGTTTGCGCGACCTGGGTGCGCTGCGCCAGTTGGAGAAGGCATGTTTTCCGCTGGATGCGTGGCCGATGTTGGATTTGATCGGGGTGCTGACCTTTCCGGGGGTGGTGCGGCTGAAGGCGGTGGTGGATGGGCGGCTGGTGGGGTTCATCGCCGGGGATATACGGGGGCAGGATGGGCTGGCGTGGGTGGCGACGGTGGGGGTGCTGCCAGAGTTCCGCGGCAGGGGGATTGGGTCGGCGTTGATGAGGGCGTGTGAGGGGCGCATTGGGCAGGATGCCATCCGCCTGTGTGTGCGGATGGAGAATGAGGGTGCAATCCGCCTGTATGAGCGTTTCGGATATGTGAAGGTGGGCGAGTGGACGCGCTATTACCAGGATGGGGGCACGGCGATGGTGATGGAGAAGGTGCGCAGGGAATAATCTGGGCTATAATTGGGTATATGCCTGATCCTTTGCAGAATGGCTTGATCAGCCGCACGGCTGAGCTGGAGCGGCTGGTGGAAACCCTGGTGCGGCAGCCGGTGATTGCTGTAGATACGGAGTCGAACAGCCTGTTTGCGTATCGCGAGCAGGTTTGTTTGGTGCAGTTTTCTACGCTGGAGGCGGATTACCTGGTGGATCCGCTGATTTTGATGGAACTTTCGGCGCTGGGGCCGATCTTTGCAGATGGGGGGATTGAGAAGGTTTTCCACGCTGCGGAATATGATATCCTGTGTTTGAAGCGCGATTTCGATTTTCAGTTCCGCAACCTGTTCGATACGATGCAGGCGGCGCGCATTTTGGGGCGCAAAGCAGTGGGGTTGGGGTCGCTGGTGGAGGAGGAATTTGGGGTGCAGTTGGATAAGCGGGGGCAGCGGGCGAATTGGGGGCAGCGGCCTTTGCAGGATTCTTTGATTTTCTATGCACGGCAGGATACGCATTACCTGATTGCTCTGCGGGATCTGCTGGCGGCTGAGCTGGTGGAGCGGGGGCTGTGGGACTTGGCGCAGGAGGATTTCCGCCGCTTGTGTGCGGTGAATGCGCCGCTGCCCGAAGGCGACCGGGATTTGATCTGGCGCATCAGCGGGGTGCACGAGCTCTCCTCGCAGCAGACTGCGATCTTGCAGGAGCTGTCGACGTTCCGGGCGCAGATGGCGCGCACGATGGATAGACCGCTGTTCAAAGTGATGGGGGATAAGACGCTGGTATCGGTGGCGGTTGCGGCGCCGCGCAGGATGGAGGAGCTGCGCGGGCTGCCGGGGATGACGGAAGGACAAGTGCGGCGCTATGGTCGGGGGATTATCCGGGCGGTGAGGCGGGGGCTGGTGGCAGAGCCGCTTAAGGCGCCGCCTGTGGTGAGGCCGGATAACGGCACGCTGGCGCGGCTGGAGGCGCTGAAGGAGTGGCGCAAGGCGACGGGAAAGAAGCTGGGATTTGAATCGGATGTGGTGCTGCCGCGGGATGTGATGGTTGCGCTGGCGGAGGAGAATCCGCGCGGGCGGGAGGCGCTGGGGGTGGTGATGGCGGATGTGCCGTGGCGGCTGGAGCGGTTTGGGGAGGATGTTTTGAGGGTGTTGGGGGGGAGGTAATTCACAGGATGGACAGGATGGAAAGGATGGGGGGATAACAGGATGGAAGGATATAAGGATGGGGGGAAAAAAGAAGTGGATCGAGGATGAAGATCTCACCGCAGAGACGCTGGGGATGCGGAGTGTGCGGAGGTTTTTTGGGGGGAATTCACAGGATGGGGGGGAAAAGTGGATGGTGAAGGCGGACGCAGTTCGTCCGGGTGTATGATGGTGAATGGAGGATTGTGAGGTGATAGGATGAGAATTACTTTTCTTGGCGCGGCGCAAACAGTGACGGGCTCGATGCATCTATTGGAGGTGAACGGGCATACTATTCTGCTGGAATGTGGGCTATACCAGGGGCGGCGGGCGGAGGCTTACGAGCGCAACCGAAGTTTCCCGTTTATTCCGCGCAAACTGGATGCGGTGATCCTTTCACACGCTCATATTGATCACAGCGGGAATCTGCCAAATTTGTTCCGCCAGGGGTACCGGGGGCCGGTGTATGCCACGCAGGCGACGGCGCACTTGAGCAATATTATGCTGATCGATTCTGGTCATATCCAGGAAGCGGACGCGGTCTTTGTGAATAAGAAGCGGGCAGCGAGGGGAGAGCCACCTGTGGAGCCGCTTTACACAATGGAAGATGCGGCGCTGGTGGCGCAGTATTTTGTGGGTAAAGATTACGATGAGGTGTTTGAGCCGGTGCCGGGGGTGAGGGCGCAGTTGGTGGAGGCTGGGCATATCCTTGGCTCGGCGGCGGTTGTGCTGGATATCGAGGAGAACGGACGCAAGTTGCGGCTGTGGTTTTCGGGAGATATTGGGCGGCTGAAGCTGCCTCTGCTGCGCGATCCGGTGATGCCGAGCGGGGCGGATTACCTGGTGATGGAATGCACATACGGGGATAAGCCGCACCGCGATCCGGACCTGGCTTATGAGGAGTTCCGGGATGTGGTAAAACGGACGGTTGGGCGGGGGGGTAAGGTGATCATCCCGGCGTTTGCTGTGGGGCGTACGCAGGAGCTGGTGTATGACCTGCACCAGATGGTTGAGGCGGGGGATATTCCAAGGATCCCGGTGTATGTGGATAGCCCGCTGGCGGTGAATGCGACGGATATTTTCAGGCAACACGAGGAATGTTTTGATGAGGAGACGAAGGAGTTTGTGCGGTCGGGGAGGCACCGCACGGCGCTTGGTTTTGACAAGCTTACTTACACACGCTCGGTAGAGGAGTCGAAGGCGCTGAACGAGCGCAAGGATCCCATGGTGGTCATTTCGGCTTCGGGAATGGCAGAGGCAGGGCGGATTTTGCACCATTTGCGCCACAATATTGAGGATGCGCGTAATACGATTGCGATTGTTTCCTGGCAGGCGCCCAATACGCTGGGGCGGCGGCTGGCGGAGCGGGAGAAGCGGGTGAAAATATTTGGTGAGGAGTTCGAGCGGCGGGCAGAAGTGGCGACGATTGGGGGGCTTTCGGCGCACGCGGGGCAGGATTTTTTGATGGAATATGCTTTGCGGGTGAAGGGGCAGGTGAAGCAGGTGTTCCTGGTGCATGGGGAGGCGGATGCGGCTGAGGCGCTGCGGGGGAAGCTGTATGATGCGGGGATGGACCGCATCACTTACCCGGAGCAGGCGGAGGCAGTGGATTTATAACGGAGGAAGCCAATATGCTGCGGACGGCGATTGTGACGGGGGCAAACCGGGGGGTGGGGCGGGGGG
>JAFGBV010000209.1 GCA_016932955.1 Anaerolineales bacterium
CAGTATCACCTGGCGATTCTCACGATCCAAATCAACCTCAATCTCTGTGCCCTCTTGAATATTGAGGTAGTCCAGAGCTTCGCGAGGTAGTGAAACCACTATGCTATTTCCAGTCCGAAAAACCTTGCGTAACATGTTCACCTCCACGTACTTACACCGTAAGTATATCATGCTCTGGAATTTAAAGAAAGCGTGTCGCATCTTACCGATACAACACGCGAACTCGAGGTGCCCCCACGGGGGTACTGTACGTTAACGTGTCTTAGGCGCGAAAGGGTGGTCGTACAGATAAATACCCCATCGAATGCTTCATAATTACCCTCATTTATGGGATTATTTTTCAAAGCCAATGTTTTAGGATTGGTATGGCATACGTGAATTGCCCCAACTCATGTTCGAAGGGCAGCCTTTCGACTTGCACAGGCTCTTCATTTGAATGTAAAATGGTAACATCTCAATAATTTGGGGTGTGAGCGCCTACTCCCACACTTATCTTAAGTTGTGTAAAATGTTTACACAGATATGAACGTGGTTGTTCAACCCGCCTCAATTTGCGGCCCATTAAATCTACTCCTTGCAAACTGATCGAAAAAGGACTGACAGGATGCCAAAAAAAGTTTCAATATCATGGAACCAGATCACTGCATGGTTCGCATCGTATGCTCCCATAACCCTGGATGGAATACGTCCCCCAGCATCACTGGCACAGCTAGATGCCGCCGCCACAGCCCTCCATGTGCAGTTCCCCGACGACCTTCGCCAGCTCTATCAAATCACAGACGGGATGGAACCAGCCTCAGCATCGAGCGGAATTTTCCCAGCAGGTGACGAATGGGATATGGCTTTCAGTTTACTGCCTGTGGAGCAAATTGTATCGGCGTGGGAGATGCAAAGAGAGCTACTTGAAATTGGCGACTTCACTGGATTGGAAGCCGAAGCATCAGAAGGGGTCGCCAACGACTGGTGGAATATCAAATGGGTACCCTTCGCCAGCAATGGGAGCGGAGACTATTACTGCATCGATCTTGCCCCTACGACTACAGGTACTGTAGGGCAGGTTATTGGGTACTCTCATGAGTCTGGGGAGCGCAACAAACTGGCTAACTCGCTGGCAGAATATCTCAACAGGTTAGCGGATTTACTTGAAGCAAACCGGCTCTGGTACGATCAACAGTATGGAATCCGTCGTAAGACAGCCGAAACAGAGCGGCAAGCTGCCAGGATAGATGAAAAGAAATTGAAAGATGCCTGTCAGAAGGCGGAGAACGCTTTCCGCAACAAAGACTATGCCGCGGTCGTAGACCTCTTGGACTCTTTTGAAACTGCGCTGGATAAGGTGGCGGCTGCCAAATTGGCATTTGCGCGCAAGAAACTTCAGTAATCTTTTCGCAAAGGCGACTACGCCGTATACGTGGTCTCCTTGAACCATTTGATGGTTTTCTTGCACCGGCACAGAAAGAGAAGATGTCTTTTGCCGGTCGAAGGAGAGACAAACCGTGCACCTTTCTAATATCCAGCAAATATTGAATTTGATGCAAAGAGGGGACTTCGATACCGATGTTCCGCTCCTGCGGGCGCTGCCCGTGACGGCGTTTCCTGAGATCGCATCGCTGTTGGAGCAAAGCACCGACAAGCACGAGCGGCAGCTGTGCTACCGGATGCTCAGCCATATCGCCGTCTCCAGCCGCTCCACAAAAATCGGTATGTATGCGGCCCGGCGCGCCGGTCTTGAGACGAAAAACAAGCTGATCTGCCAGGCGTTGGAGGTGGCCGGGTGGACGCAGGAGATCACCGAATACCAGACAATATTACGCGCGCTCGATAACCCGAACCGAGATGTGCAACGTTGGGCGGTTCGGGCGCTGGGAGCCTGCTTGGGGGAAGCAGCCGAAACGAGATTGGTAGACATTTTACAGAATGCGGCAAACCCAGGCATGTCCCACCTGGCGGCTGGGGCGCTCGCACGGATGTGTGGTCCAGGGGTGATTCAAGGACTCAAAGACATTTTCAGACAGCTGCCGCGCAAGCCGGCTTATGATAGCACGCTCGAATTTTTGATCTTCGCTTTTGTTCGCCATCCCGATAGCTCTTGCACAGAGCTGGTGCGAAGCGAACTGGATGTGACCCGGCTGCGGGGTGTGGGTTGGGCAAGCCTCAATTATTTGTTCCTGCTGGGAGACAGCCGCGACCAGGAACGAACTGCCCGGTATTTGAAGGGAGTGTTCAAGCGCCTGAAACGCGGTACAACTGTTTACGAGTATTCGCTGCTGCACATCCATGCTCCTTACCTGACGGAAGTTACTGCTGCACTCGCGATCTTGCAGAAGCTGGGTGCGGATCCTCTCGAACAATTTTCTGGAGATATTGTCGCCTGCTGGGATACCCTACTTGATTCTGATCGCAATTGGATTTCGAAGAACTTTCCGGGTATTTTGGAGTAACCTAGATCGCTTGTCACAACTCATGTCCGAAGGTCAGATCAGAATGTAAGCTTGAACAAAAAACTCCTGTCTTGTTCACACATAAGACAGGAGTTCGAGCCAGGTGCCCCCACGGGGGTACCGTACGTTAACGTGTCTTATGCACGAAAGGGTAAATGATAGTAAACCGAACAGATCCAACAATCCATAGCCGTTCTTGAAAGCTAGCGCGCCATTCTGGGTAATGGGGTGGTGGATACCATGCTGGCCACAGCCCACGTAAAATTGGCGGCGCTCCGGGCTGCTCCTCCGAATAGCAGCGCAAGCAGGCGATGGTGCTATTCTCATATAGGTGAATCGGTACTAAAAATCTCAAGGACAAGTGCTTGATCGCTCTGGATATAGATCGGGGTGTATGTTAGTTCTGGGCAGAGAGGGGTATGGTTATGGGTTTCACCAAAGCGTACAGTTGTTCGGTAAAACCTACACATTTCTACCTGGCTTGAAGTGCATGGCAATTTCGCCCCCAAGCTGACATACGCCCATAGATCAAGCAAACTTGCCCATTCATTCCACTGAGTCTATAATGCTATATAGCCAACTCCTCTTCTCCGGTGGGAAAGAGAGATTCGCGAGTTCGATTTCATGGAAACCATCCTCCACCGGGTATTAATTTCAGGATTTGATCGATTACGAATTAACCAAAGATTGTAGATGTGACGATACCCCTCCTGAAAACCAAGTTCTATATTCCCCCTGCACGACCGGAACTGGTTTCGCGCCCGCGCCTGGTTGAGCGCTTGGAAAATGGTTTGCGCCTGGGCTGCAAACTGACCCTCCTTTCTGCCCCAGCTGGGTTCGGAAAGACCACACTGTTGAGTGATTGGATTACTGGCTGTAGGTTGCAAGCGCGCTTTGCCTGGATATCTCTGGATGAGGGTGATAATGACTTAACGCGATTTTGGTCTTATATCGTTCTTGCGCTGCAAACGCTTGTACCTGCGATAGGCCAGGCGGCTCTGGGCGCGCTACAGGCCGTGCAAGCGCAACCACCCCCAATTGAGCCGCTTTTAATCTCGTTGGTAAACGATGTAACGGAAAGTATGTCTGGAGAGCATCCCGGCATTTTAGTTCTGGACGATTATCATACGGTTAAGACAGAAGCCGTCCACGAGAGCGTAGGTTATCTACTTGATCAACTACCACCTGAACTCCGTCTGGTCGTTGCCTCGCGCGAAGATCCCCCGCTTGCTCTGTCTCTTCTCCGTAGTCGCGGACAGTTGAACGAGATCCGTGCAACTGATCTACGGTTCACCCTGGAGGAGACGAGGGATTTCCTCAACGCGGTAATGGGCCTGGCGCTACCCACAAACGATATCGCTGCACTGGATCACCGCACCGAGGGCTGGGTTGCTGGCTTGCAATTGGCAGCATTGTCGTTGCAAGGACAAACCAGTACCGAGGTTCATGATTTTGTGTCCACTTTTTCGGGCGATGATCGCTTTATTGCTGATTATCTACTTGACCAGGTGCTTCACCGCCAGACGCCCGAGATTCAGCGCTTTCTGATGCAAACCTCGATCCTTGATCGGTTGTGTGGGCCGCTGTGCGATGCAGTAATGGCAAATCCAGGCAGTATGCCTGGCGCGCAACCCTTTGATGCGCAACAAATCCTTGAGCATCTCGAACATACCGGTTTGTTTATGATCCCCCTGGACAATCGTCGCTACTGGTACCGTTATCACCATCTCTTTGCTGATTTGTTGCGTAGCCGTCTGCCGGCGATTCCTCAACCACTTTCCAGTGCCAGGGGAGAAAAAATGGATATAGCAGGGCTTCATCTGCGCGCCAGCGAATGGTTTGAAGAGGAAGGATTGGTCTTCGAAGCAGTAGATCACGCGCTTGCTGTGCCTGATTATGTGCGGGTAGCGGATTTGATCGAGCGGTACTATAGAGAGGCGGTCTGGTCGGGTGAATTCGGCTTGATATTCCGATGGCTGGAGGCGCTGCCCGGGGCTCTGGTACGGTCTCGATCCATTCTGTGCATCTTATACAGCATCCTCTCACTGTCTCAATCCACGGAGCGCGCCGAAGAGTGGTTGCAAGCTGCGGAGGCCGCGTGGGAGAGCCAGGCCCGACCCATTGATGGGTCTGTGCATTCTCCCCTCCTATCCGATCACCAGGTCTTTACCGCCAACCTGCTTGACATTCGGGCGGTCATCGCTGATAGGAAGGGTGTTCCAACGGAAGAGCTCATTGCGTTCACATTACAGGCCTTGGAAAAGACCCCAGAGAGAGCGCCAACTCTGCGCGCCTCTATGTTTCAGCGCCTTGGTTGGTATTATCTGACCCTCGGAGATAAAGAGGCCGCTGAGCGCAACTTCAAACTATCCAAAAAGTTGGGGGAAATCGCTGGGCACATTGGAAATACTTGTAGTGCAACCGTTGGGCAAGCAATCATCGCCTGGGAACGCGGGCGGTTGCACGAAGCAGTTGCGATCTGCCGCGAGGCGCTCCAAGCAATCGTTGAGCCGTTGGAGCGTTCCGGGCGGCGGCAGCCAATTGCAGGGAATTTATATATCATTTTGGGTCGGATTCTGCTCGAGATGTACGAACTGGAGGAAGCGGAATTGCATCTGGCTAAAGGGGTAAAGCTATCCGAGTTAACCACGCCTGTACGTTCCGGTGATCTGCTGGACGGCTACCACGGTTTGGCCTGCCTGCGGTGCATCGAGCGGGATTTCGAGAACGCCTTGACCTGGATGGACAAGGCAGAGCGCATGTGCACCTGGGATCGGGAGGGTGTACGTGCACTCCGGGCGCGGATTTGGCTTTGGCGGGCACGGATCGAACAGGATCCCCATTACCTTGACTTGGCCCTGGCATGGGCACGCGATCGAAACCTGGAGAACCCTGCCAGAAATGAATGGGAGCTGCAGAGCCTGGCGCAGGCGTACATCGCAGGGTACCGCGCCTATGGGGAACCGGACTTGGCGCCCCTGCTTGGCATTCTGGGCGAACAGCTCCGGTTGGCTGAGGAAACGGATAGGACTGATCACATGATCTACATGCTGGTTCTGGAAGCACTCGCGCGGCAGGCTATGAGACAGATGGATCAGGCGTTGAAAAAACTGGAACGGGCGCTTGTACTTGCTACAGCCCATGGATTTGTCATGAGCTTTCTGTGTCATGGGGCGCCCATGGAAGCCCTGCTTCATGAGGCGGGAAAGTGCGGGATTCCCAGCGCATATATCAGCCGGCTCCTGGCAGCTTTCAGCACAGGCAAGCCCGCGCGGCACCCTGCTGATACTCGTCCCCAGCAGGCCGCGCTGCTGGAACCTCTCAGCAAGCGCGAGCTGGATGTGCTCCGTCTTTTAGGCAGCAGCCTCAGCGGTCCGCAAATCGCGGATGAGCTTTTCATCTCACTTGGAACATTCCAAACCCACACCAAAAGTATTTATGGCAAGCTGGGGGTGCACAATCGGTTA
>JAFGBV010000210.1 GCA_016932955.1 Anaerolineales bacterium
CTAGCGGGTAATGTTTCATTCCCTTTATTCCAGACATAGGAAAAGCACCTCCTGCTTCTATTTTCGCATGAGGTGCTTTCTTTTTTTTGTCTTCTTTTTGGGGGTCAGTTCAATTCGCCCCCCCTTTTTTATTTATTTACGGTACCTCTTGCTAGGAGCACCCTAACCCCACCATTGACCAGCGAAATGCTTGTATCGAACGGTATGTGTATCTGACGCAGCAGCACCGGATCGGTGCAGAGGATTGCCACATGCCAGCCGGGGCATTGGCGGCGGAGGACGTTTCCAAATTGGGCATACAGGTTTCGCAGGTCTTTGTTTGCTTGCACGCGAAGCCCATAAGGGGGATTGGTGACCACCCAGCCCGTACCGGTAGGCTGGATGGCAGAGACCGCTTGGTGGCTAAACTCGATCAGGCTGGCTACTCCAGCGCGCTCGGCGTTTGCTTTGGCCATGCCTATTGCCCCGGCGTCGCGATCTGATGCCTGGATGGGTGGAATGCTGGCATGGGGGCGGCTGGGGCTCTCGGCGAGCAGAATTTGCCAGAGGGCAGAATCGAAGCCGGGCCAATCCATGAAGGCATAGCGGCGCTGGCTGCCGGGGGCAATCCCGGCGGCAAGGAGGGCAGCCTCGATGGCGATGGTGCCGGAGCCGCAGAAGGGGTCCAGGAGGGGAGAAGCGCGATCCCATCGCGAAGCCAGCAACATCCCTGCAGCAAGTGTCTCGCGCAGCGGGGCTTTGGCAGTTGCCAGGCGATAGCCGCGGCGGTGCAAAAGTGCGCCGGAGGTATCGATGCTGAGCGAGCACAGGTCGTTCACCAGGCGCACGAGGATGATCTGTGGAACGGGCTCACCGGTCTCTTCGTCAAACTTCTGCAAAGGGGTAGCCTGCCCAAGGTGAGATCCGATGGCTTTGGCGATCTCACGCGCGACGGCGTCGGAGTGATAGAGGCGCGACTTGTGACAGGTGACGCGCACTGCTACCCCCTGGCCGGGCTGCAAGAAGCGCTCCCAGGGCAGTTCGCGGGCATGGCGGTTCAACTCAGAGAAGGCGGCGGCGTGAAATTCCCCCAGACGGAGGAGAACGCGGGAGGCGGTGCGCAGGCACAGGTTGGCGCGAGAGATCGCCGACAGGTCGCCATGGAAAGTTACCCCGCCGGTTTCGGGTGGCATAGGGCGCAGGCTAAGGGCGGCTAATTCCTGGGCGGTAAGGGGCTCAAGCCCGGGGGCAGCAACGGCGAAGAGCTCGTCCATGGTCGAGATAGCCTAGGGGTAGCGGCGCGCCCGGCGGCGCGAGAATGGGGAGGCGGGAGCAGATGGAGAAACCGGAGGCTGGGTGGGTTTTGATGTGGGGCGTGCAGCAGGAGGTGTTTTGTGCCGGGCAGGATGTATTTTCCTCTCACGGGCGGGCGGCTCTTTGGCAGAGATGATATCTTTCTGGCGCGCTTTGCGGCGCAGATCTTTCTCGACGAAGATGGGCTGACGGGTGAAGGGATCCAAGCCGGTGTGGTACATGACGCTGGAGTAGGTGGAGGGGGTGGGGGTGAAGATCTGCACCTGTTCCGGGTGGATCTTGAGCTTCTGGCTGGTGAAGCGCTTGAGGCGCTGCATCTCCTGCTCGCTGCAGCCGGGATGGGCGGCGATGAGGTAATAGGTGAGATACTGTTGCTTTCCAGAGGCGCGGGTGATCTGGTCGAACATAGATTTGAACTGGAGCAGGGACTCTTTTCCGGGCTTGCCCATCAAGCGTAGAACCTGGTCTTCGGTGTGCTCGGGGGCTACCTTCATTTGACCGGAGGTGTGCTGGGTGAGCACTTGCTCCAGGTAGCGGTAGCCACAGTCTTTATCTGCCAGGATCATATCGTAGCGCAAGCCTGAAGCGACAAAGACCTTCCTGACCCCCGGAATGCGTTGCACCTGCCTAAGTAGGTTGAGCTGTGGATGGTGATCGATCTTCAGCACGGGGCAGATTTCGGGCGCGAGGCAGTGTTTCTCCGGGCAGCTACCGGATTTCAGCTTCTTGGCGCATTCGAAGCCATACATATTGGCGGTGGGACCACCCAGGTCTGAGATGATGCCTTTGAAATCGGGATGCTCGACCATGCTGCGGATTTCTTCAGTAATCGATTGGGGGCTACGCCAGCGCACTGTGCGGCCTTCATGAACGGCGATGGCGCAGAAGTTACATTCGCCGTAGCAGCCGCGGTGAGTGGAAACAGAGAACTGGATGGTCTCGATGGCTTTCACCTTACCCTGGCGCTCATAGTAGGGGTGCTGGCGGCGTTCATAGGGCAGAGCATAAACGGCATCTAATTCTGCCTGGGAGGGATAGAAGGCGGGCGGGTTCTGGATGAGCATGCGCATGCCATGCGGCTGGTATAGCCCGTTGGCATTGAGCGGATCGTTGTTGCGGTAGAAGGTATGGAACATGTCGATAAAGGCCTGGGGATCTTCTTTGACCTTCTCAAAAGCGGGGAGGGCGAGGTAGCCATCTGCCAGGCAGGGGAGATCGGCGGGGTTGGCAGCGAAGCAGAGGCCGCGGATGAGGCGGGGGTCTGCGTTGTCGCGCAGTGCATCTGCCAGGTGACGAACTGAGACCTCCGCCATACCGTAGAGCAGGTAATCTGCCTTGGCGTCCAGAAGGATGGAGCCGCGCACCCGATCAGACCAGTAATCGTAGTGGGCGATGCGCCGGAGGCTTGCTTCGATGCCGCCCAATACGATGGGACAGGTGTTCTTGAAATAGCGCCGGATGAGATTGGCATAGGCGATCACTGCGCGGTCCGGGCGCCGGTCGTTCAATCCGCCGGGGGTGTAGTCATCGCTTTTGCGCTTCTTCTTCAGGGCGGTATAGTTGGCGACCATCGAGTCGATGCTACCAGCGGAGATGCCCCAGAATATGCGCGGCTCACCCAGGCGTGTGATGTCTGCGGGGCTGTCGAGGGCAGGCTGGGCGATAATTCCCACCCGATAACCGGCATGCTCCAGAATCCGGCCGATGACTGCGATGCCGATGAAGGGGCTATCGATGTAGGAATCGCCACTGACCAGGATCACATCCAACTGATCCCAGCCGCGGGCGTGCATCTCCTCGGGAGTGACAGGCAAGAACATAAAGTGATTGTATCACGCAGGGATGGGTTGATGGCTAAGGAGAGATGAGAGAACCTGTAGCTGCCTTTTGGGCTGGGGCGCAGTCTCTTCGGGATGCGTCACTCCAATACTACAACCCGTGTGCCTGCTTCGCGCACGTAATAATCCGCGCCGGTGTAGATGGGATTGCTCCAGCGGAAGAGCCAGCGCGCTTCTCGATAGTGCAGATTCACGCAGCCGTGGCTCATGCGCACGCCGAAGTTATTGTGCCAAAAGGCACTGTGGAGGGCAACACCCGTCTCATGAAAAACCATTGTCCAGGGGACGCCAGGCAGCTCGTAGGCCAGCAGGTCGCTGGTGAGTTCGCCGTTACCCATGTGGCGAGAGGGGAGCTTGGTTTGGATGCGGAAGGAGCCGATGGGTGTTTCTGTAGAGATCTGACCTTCTTTCAGCGGGGATCGCTGCTCTACGCCGGAAGAGATTGGACAGTGTAGCACCACATGTGAGCCCTCAAAAGCGGTGAGGGTTTGCTGGCTAATTGAAACCTGGATGCGCTTCTCATCGGGGGGGACTTCGGGGTGGATGGGGCTATACTCGTTGGGGAAAATGGGGCGAATGTGGCGGGCACTGGCGTGGTAATCCGCCTCGATGTAGTGGTCGTGGAGGCGGTAGCAAGGCTCGCCATCGGGGCTTTGTTCAAGGGCAGTGATCCAATGCAGGGATTGGTAATACAGGCGATAGAGGGGCTGCCAGCCCTCTTGCCTGGTATAGCGGAAGGTAGGGGTGAAAGGCACACTCACTTCACCGAGAATACCGCCGGGGGGAATATTCTCGATAAGAGTATTGGTATGGGAGCCCTCCACACGCTGCACATAAGCGGTGTGGATGTAACCGGTGAGTCCGCCGCCAGCGCCGACCAGGTACCAGGCAGGGGCGCCAGGAGTGGAGAAGAGCCAGACCACCTGGTCACGGGCGAGCGAGCCAAGATGGTCGGCGGCGAAATCTGGGGCGGCGTAGATACGGATCTTCTCCGCCGTAATGCGCCCCAGGCCGATGGCGGCGTAATCGCCATCGGCTTGGGGGATGGTTGCGTTTGGAGTGGGGGTGGGAAATGTGGGCAGGCCCAGGCTAGTGAGGGCGATGGCGCTGCACCAGTTTGCACTGAGCTTAAGAAAATCTCTGCGGTTAAGAACCGTTCCCATTTTTGCCGTTGCTTTTCTCGGCAATGAAGAGGCCCGTGGATTTGGTGATGTGGAGCGAGCGTTTTTTGCCGATCTCCTTGGCTACAAGACGCTCGAGGGAAGCGATTTGATCCGCACTGAAATCTAAACTTGGATTAACCATCGAGAGCACATATGCCACCAGGGGAGCGGCCTCGGTTACCTCGAGGGCATTTTCAAAGGGGCGCATATCCACCTTGGGGAAGAAGGTGGATAATTGCTCCGCGCCGTTCTCCAAGGTAAATTCATTAGGGCCTAGTTCAAGACGGGCCTCAGCCATGTCGGGGTTGAAGCGCCGGATGATGTCATCAACTTCGGCCATGTGCTTCTCGCCATTGGTGGCGGCGTAAAGCTTACCGCCAGGGGTGAGCACACGGTGGATCTCTGCCAGGGCAGCAGGACGGTTGGGCACATGGTAGATCATGTGGTTGGCGATCACACCGTCGAAATAGTTATTGGGGTAGGGAATCTTCTGAGCATCGATTACCTCGAACTGAAAATCGTTGCCGCTGCTGTGCAGGGTGCGCCAGGCTTCATCCAGCATGCCGGGAGAGAAATCTGAGAGGATGATCTTCCAGCCGCGGGGGATGCGCCCCAGGTTGCCCTGCCAGAGGCTGCCAGGGCCACAACCCAGCTCGAGCAGGCGGGCGCGGCGGGGAAAATCGAACTGGTCGAAAACCCAGCGCTGCCAATCCTCCCTGTTGGTGCTGAAGCGCTCGTGCAGGGCAATGCGGGCTCTCAGGTTTGATGCGTCGGGGTACTGCTTGGAGCGCAGGTAATCCTGATTGGAACGTAGAGTAGTCATGTGATCCTCACCTATGTAATATTGATTAGAGTACCATTTCCGGTTGTGTATGCATATCTACCGGTATCATTGTCGAGTTTGAATGCGGGGGTGGTCCAGCGAAAAAGCCACTTTGATTCTTCCGTGCGCAGGTTAACACAGCCGTGGCTGCGCTGGATGCCGAAATCGTTGTGCCAATAGGTGCCGTGGAGGGCATGGCCGCTTTCGGTGAAAAAGATCGTCCAGGGTACGCCGGGTAAGTCGTAATCGCCGGCGAGGTTGCCATCGCCCATGTGCTTGGAGGGATACTTGGATTTGACGTTGTAGCGCCCGGTGGGGGTGTTCCAGGCCATGCCGTAGTGATCGGGGGGGCGGTAATCGAGACCGGTGGAGACGCGGGTGTGGAAAATGACCTGGTTAGCCTCGTAGGCGGTCAGGGTTTGTTCTTGCAGGGAGATCTCGATACGCTTGTCTTCAGGGGGGACATCAGGCGAGATGGGGGCAAGCTCCTCATCGGGCACCAGGCGGATGTGGGTGGCGGGAACGTGGTATTCGTCTTTGCGCAGCTCATCGTGCAGGCGATACCAGGGCTCGCCATCCGGGCCTTCGTCGATGCCAACCACCCAGTGGACGGAGAGATAGTAGAACCTGTCGATGAAGGTGAAAGGCTGCCAGCCAAAATAGGGATCTTTTTTCCAAGCCTGGGTGTAGGGCACGGTGACCTCGCCGATATTGTGCAGGCGGGGCAGCTCGGTGACAGGAGTGTTGAAGCGCACCTTGACGCGCTGGACATTGGCGGAGTGAATATAGCCGCCCCAAATTCGGTACCAGAGGGGGTTATATGGCGGGCCGCTGAGAGGAGTAAGCTCGTAGTAAATGTTCACCATGTCGTTGGCGTGCAGATAACCGACTTCTACGCCATCCCTCCAGAGGGGCTGCTCAAAGATGGTGATATCGCGGGTGACGCGGCCAAATATGCCGGTGGGGTATTGGTAATCGGGGCCACCAGGGGTGAAGTCTTCTACCACGGTGAGACGCGGCGCGAAGCTGGTGAGAGCCAGCGAGCCGAGGGCGAGGTAGCCCAGGCGCAGGAAGTCGCGCCGCGATGGAGATTGCTTCATAGTCGCAGTATTTTACCGAAGAGGGGGGTTTTATGCAATAGTGGGAAGACAGTGGATTGTGAATCGTGCATCGTGGAGGGTGCCCCCCAAAAAAGAGGAACGACTAAAACGACGAGGAACGACTAGGGGGGATGGCGACGTGATCATCGAGGAGGGCAGAGAGGGCGGCGCTTATGGCCCAATCATCGTGGGGGAGGAGGCGGCGGGTGATGGACATGGGGGATCCTTTTCTTAGATGGTATAATTATAGCATATATGTTCTGATTATGCGCGGTTTTTGCGCGTGATAAATCGTGGATGGTTGACTGGAGTGTAGACATTGCCACTATGCAGCGTAAAACGCAGTAGAATCAAGATGTTTTGCGGCTCGATATAAGGGCAACAGGTCAAAACTGTACGAAAACAGCAGCACAGGAATATATACATGAACAATATGAATGAGAAAGAATTTCGCCAATTCATGAAGAAACAACGTTAGTGTAAACTGTTTTCTGTAAAATTGACCGCCCAAAAGAGGTAGGTCTGGTGTATCCTGTAAGAAGCAACCAACTTCAAACAA
>JAFGBV010000211.1 GCA_016932955.1 Anaerolineales bacterium
ATAGCGGGCTGCACGATCTAACACCCTGGCACCAATACAGCTTGAGTGTAGCCATCTATGCTTATCGCGAATTTGAGCAAAACATGCTCGTATTGACTGCTACACCCGGTGCTAAGAGCCAGGCTGTGCGTTCGGCTGTTGATGCTTTTCATCCTGAGCACGCATTCACGATCGCTGACCTGGAACGCATCTGTCCTACTGTCAGTAGGGCAACGATCCGCCGGGTACTGGATGATCTGCGTCAACAAGGCCTGGTGGCGTGCCTGGGCACCGGCCGCTCGGCGCGCTGGTGTAAAACGTCAACGCGCTCATGAGCGCGTTTAACGCGCTCATCACGCGCTCATGAGCGCGTTTGGGTACAGGGGCGGCGTGTATCCGAAGGCCCGGCACGAGTGTCGCTGCAGGTAGCCGCCAATCATCCGGAAGCGGTGCTGGATGTGATGCAAGTAAAAGCTGCGTGATGATGGACCCTACTTTACAATGAATAACCAGGACACACGGACAAATCCGTGCGCTCTGGTAGCTGAAAGCCCCACCCGAGAGTGGGGCCTTCATTGAACACTGAGGTGGGCGCGAGAGGGCTCGAACCTCCGAACCTCACGGATGTGAACCGTGCGCTCTGACCAACTGAGCTACGCGCCCGTAGCGTGTCGGTGATTTTACCATAGCCGGGCATATTCCTCAAGAAAAACACACAAAAAGAGCGCTTAATGGTATCCTTTTCCCATGACCCGACCATCTCGCCTCTGGCCTGCCCTTCTCATCCTCCTCCTGCCCTTATTTCTGGCGCTTGCCTGCACCCTCCCCGCCCCGGTGGATCCTTTCACTCCCACACCGCCCGGCACACCCACCCCCACCAACACCCCCTTCCCCACCCCAACACCCATACCCAGCCCCACACCCACCCTCGTCCCCGCCCAGCGCGTCGCCGAGGGCGATTACGCCCTCTTCACCGGCGATTGGGATGCCGCCCAGGCGCTGTACCAGGCAGCCTACGCCGAGAGCTCCGATCCGCAGGTGCAGTCCGCCGCCCTCCTCGGTTTGGGGCGCATTCACCTGTACACCGGCGTCTATCCCAACGCCTTGGATCAATTCCGCCAGGTGATTGACGGATACCCCGATTCCGCCCACCGCGCCGAAGCTTCATTCCTCCTCGGCCAAACCTATCACCTCCTGGCGCGCTACAGCGAAGCAGCCGAGGCTTACCGCCAGTATCGCGCCCTGCGCCCCGGTGTATTGGATGCCTACACCGCCGAGCTGGCTGGCGATGACCTCTCTGCAGCGGGTGATTACTACGGCGCGCTGGCAGAATACATCCTTGCCTTGCAATCCGACCGCCTGCCCACTGACTTCTCCCTTGAGCTCAAAGTCGCCCAAACTTACATTACCGTTGGTGATTACACCACCGCCCAGATCACCCTGGATGATATCTATGCCCGCACCGGCAGCGATTATGTCAAAGCCCAGGTAGATTATCTCAAAGGCCTGGTATTTGCCACCCTCGGCCAGGTGGAGCAGGCGCAAGCAGCCTACCTAGACGCCGTCACCTATTACCCCCTTGCCTATTCCTCCTACCTCAGCCTGGTCGAGCTGGTCAACGCCGGCTACCCCGTGGACGAATTGCAGCGTGGCGTGGTGGACTACTTTGCCGGTGAATACGGTGTCGCCCTTGCCGCCTTCGACCGCTACCTCGCCGGCACCCCCACCGACCCGGCTACCGCTTACTACTACAAAGGGATGATCTTCCTCAACCAGGGCGATACACCCGGCGCCATCGCCCTATGGGATGCCATCATCCAGGATTACAGCGATCATGCCCTGTGGGATAACGCCTGGGAAGAAAAAGCCTACGCACAGTGGGCAGTCTTGGGCGACTACCCCGCCGCGCAGACAACCCTGGAAGATTTTGTCTCTGCCGCCCCAGCCCACGCCCGCGCTGCCGAATTCCTCTATGATGCTGCCCGCATCGCCGAGCGCGATGACCGACTGGATGAAGCCGCCCGCCTCTGGCAGCGCATCCCCGGCGAATACCCCACCTCCCCCGATGTTTTCCGTTCCATGTTCCTGGCAGGCATCTGTCACTATCGCCTGGCTAACTATGCATCTGCGCAGTCGGTCTTCCTCCAGGCCAATGCCCTAGCGACCAATCCAGGCGACCGCGCCGGGGCAACTTTTTGGGTGGCAAAGTCCCATACCGCTCTGGGAAACACCGCCGAAGCCCAGGTCGCCTACGAGCAAACTGCTACCCTCGACCCTACCGGCTACTATTCCGAGCGCGCCCAGGATATCCTTGCCGGACGGGCAGCCTTCACCCCCCCGGAACAATTCGACCTCGGCAACGACCGCCTCGCCGAGCAGAACGAAGCAGAAGCCTGGATGCGCAGCACCTTTTCTCTCCCCGCCGAGACAGATTTTGCCATCCCCGGCCCGCTGGCGGGCGACGCGCGCTTCACACGCGGCGAGGAGCTCTGGCACCTGGGGCTTTATCACCTGGCAGCCGATCAATTCGAGAGCCTGCGCGAGGCAGTCTCCAATGATCCGGTGCATTCCTACCGTCTGGCTGTCTACTTCACCGACCTCGGTCTTTACCGCTCGGCCATCCTTGCTGCCCGCCAGGTGCTCACCCTGGCAGGCATGGACGATGCCGGTACCTTGAATGCGCCCGCCCTGTTCAACCGCATCCGCTTCGGCACCTACTATACAGAACTGGTCATCCCCCTGGCGCAGGATTATGCCTTTCACCCCTTATTCGTTTGGTCATTGGTGCGCCAGGAATCACTCTTCGAGGGCTTCATCAGCTCCTCTGCCGGGGCGCGCGGCCTGATGCAGATCATGCCCGCCACCGGCGATGATATTGCTTACCGCATGGGATGGCCCGTAGACTATACCGTTGACGATCTCTACCGCCCCGCAATCAACTTGCAGATGGGGCTGGATTACCTCGATGACCAGCGCGCCTACTTCGGCGGCGACCTCATGGTGTCCCTGGCAGCCTACAATGGCGGGCCTGGGAACGCAGCCATCTGGCAAGGGCTTGCCAATGGCGATCCCGACCTCTTTGTCGAAGTGATCCGTTTCGATGAAACCCGCCGCTATGTGATGGGTATCTATGAGATCTTCACCCTCTACCGCTGGATGTACAACCGGACGCCCTGACCAATGCCTGCTGGAGGTTGGTGTTCTATGTCTCAAATCCCCGATGATCCCGAATTCGACCGCCTGCTGCGCGATGGCATGCAATTAGCCTTCTCCGGTTGGGATTTTTCCGCCATCGGCGAGCGCTGGACCACTGCGCCAATCCCCTGGGATTATGGCGCCCTCCTGCGTCAGCGCTTGCCCGGCGTTCAGTCACTGTTGGATCAGGGCACTGGCGGCGGCGAGTACCTCGCCTCCCTGGCGCCTCTCCCGCCCGATACCTGGGCTACCGAAGGCTATGCCCCCAACGTGGCAGTTGCGCGCCAACACCTGGGACCGCTGGAGGTGAACCTGGTTTCCAACTATGAAGATGAAGACCTCCCCTTCCCCAACGAGCGCTTTGATTTGGTGATGAACCGCCACGAGTCGTTCGATGCGCGCGAGCTGTACCGCATCCTCAAGCCCGGCGGGACCTTTTTCACCCAGCAGGTCGGCGGGCGCGACAACTGGCGGCTGAATGAGCTGCTCCAGGATGAGCCATCCTTTAAATTCTCATTTTGGACGCTGGGTTTTATCACTGCCCTGCTGGAGGCGGCAGGTTTTGAGATCCTGCACAAACAAGAAGCCTTCTTAGAGAATACCTTCTGCGATATCGGCGCGGTGGTCTATTATCTGCGTATCATCCAGTGGCAGATCGAGGATTTTGATATCACCACTTACTACGAGAAGCTCCATCGCCTCCACAAGATGATCCTCGCCGAGGGCAAACTCCTCACGCACTCTCACCGCATGCTCATCGAAGCCCGCAAACCCGCCTAGCTCGCCGTCCCCTGGCTCTCTAAACCCATCAGCGGTCTTGCTCCTCAAGCAGATCCAGCGGATTCACATTGGCTGCGATGCGTTTATCATACACATTCCAATGCGTATGGTAACCGCAGCCTGCGCGTTCATTGCATGGATTCCCATTCATATCCGTGGTGTAGCCCAGGTTGCTTTCTTTCCCTACTTCCTGCCCAATATTCACGCTCTGCCCCACCCCCACGCTGTACTCTCCATGCATCAGCGTGACCACATAGACTTCGTTCTCAATCACCAGTACCGGGTTGCCATATGGATCGATATACCGATCCACCACGCTGCCAGATATAGGAGACAAGATCGGCGCGCCATGCCCTGCGCCCAGGTCGATTGCCAGATGACCATAAGCCTGCCCATGTGGCCCTTGGGTGACCGTATACGATGTGTATGGAGCAATTAAATCCTCGGGATTGGCAGGCGGCAGGCTTAGCGTCGCAAGTTCAGGCGCCGGGGCGGCCTCGGCGATCTCCGTCTCCAGCCCGCCGGATAACAGGCTCCCCACCAGCAAGAACAGCACCGCCAGCCCCGCCAATCCACCGCCATCAACCTTTCCCTTCATCGGTCCCTCACTTCCTCAGTCCGATGTTAGTTCGGGATAAGGGGGTTTGACGCCACTTTTCCATTATTCCAAACTCACATTAGTCTGGTATTTTTAATTAGAACTAATGTTCTAATTTTATCACATCTATGGGAGCCTGGAAGGGTGATTTTTCACTCATTAATAAACTGTTATGCTACACCTGCTCATGTAAGGATATAATGGACGGGTTTGGTGACCGATGAAACGCAACATATCACTCCCCGCCCCCATACAATTCGTGCTGCACACCTTCCAGGATCGCGAGTATCTTGGGCGTATTCTCAAGCTTGCTCTCCCCATCACCCTGCAGCAGTTTCTCTTCGCCTCCCTGAACCTGGTCGCCACGTTGATGGTCGGCCAGCTCGGTGAAACCTCCGTGGCAGCGGTGGGGCTCTCTGGTCAGGTGGCTTTCTTGCTCAACCTGATGCTCTTTGGCGTGAACAGTGGTGCAGCCATCTTCACTGCCCAATACTGGGGCAAACAAGATGTGACCAACATCCGCCGTGTGATGGGCTTTGCCTTGCTCATCGGCCTGGCAGGCAGTGGGTTTTTCACCCTCGTCGCAGTGCTCGCCCCCGCCGCCGCCCTTGGCATCTACACCAAAGACCCTGCTGTGGTCGCCGCGGGGGAGAATTACCTGCGCATCATCGGCATCAGCTTCATCTTCTCCGCCATCACTTACACCTTCTCCAGCGTGCTGCGCAGCACGGGCAATGTGCGCCTGCCGGTGACGATTGGCGCCTTCTCGCTGGCTCTGAATACTCTGCTCTCTTATCTCCTCATCTTCGGTAAGCTGGGATTGCCCACGATGGGCATCAATGGCGCCGCTGTCGCCCTGCTCATTGCCCGCGGGCTGGAGTGCGTTGTGCTGCTCGCCTTGGCTTACCGCATGCACACTCCCGCCGCCGCGACCCTCCCCGAAATGTTCACCTTCGACCGGGTATTCACCGCCCGCATCCTGAGGCGCGTGCTCCCCGTCGCGCTCAACGAGGTGCTTTGGTCCTTGGGCATCACGACCTACAACATCATCTATGCCCGCATCAGCACCGAGTCCATTGCCGCCGTGAACATCGCCGCCACGATCGATAGCCTCGCTTTCGTCTTCTTCATTGGCATCGGCAACGCCTGTGCCATCCTGGTCGGCAACATCATTGGCACCGGCGACGAGGAGAAGGCTTTCCGCTACGCCGGCCGGACGCTTGCCCTGGCCATGTCTTCCGCCGTGGTGATTGGCGTGCTGGTGCTGGCTGGTTCAAATCTGATCCTCGGCTACTACAAAGTCTCGCCCGATGTGATCGATTACACCCGCCGCATCCTGATGGTGGTCGCCTTTGCCCTCTGGATCCGTTCTGCCAATATGGTGCTTTTTGTTGGCATCTTCCGCAGCGGCGGCGATACCCGTTTCGCCTTGATCCTCGATGGCGGCACGATCTGGGTAGTAGGGGTGCCGCTGGCTGCGGCAGCAGCCTTCATCTTGCATCTCCCGGTATATTGGGTCTACCTGTTTGTGATGACCGAAGAGCTCACCAAGTGGCTTGTCGGCATGCGCCGCTTCGCCACCCGCAAGTGGATCCATCACCTGGCAGTATAGCCGCCCAGGCAATAACTTCGTGAAAGGAAATCTTATGCCTCGCTTTACCTATCCCGCAACCGCCAAAATTGATCAGGTGGATGACTACCACGGGACGCTCGTCCCCGACCCATACCGCTGGCTGGAAGATAGCGATTCCCCCGCAACCCGCGCCTGGATCGAAGCGCAGAACGAGCTCACCTTTGGCTATTTAGCCAGCCTGCCCGAGCGTGACGCCATCCGCCAGCGCCTCACCCAGCTCTGGGATTACCCCAAAGCCTGGGCGCCGCTCAAAAAAGGCGATCGTTTCTTCCAGCTCCGCAACAGCGGCTTGCAAAATCAGGATGTGCTCTACGTACTGCAAAGCCCCGAAGCTCAGCCCCGCCTCCTGCTCGATCCCAACACCCTCTCGCAGGACGGCACCGTCGCTCTCACCTCCTGGTCTGTCAGCCATGATGGGCAATGGCTGGCCTATGCCACTTCCGCTTCCGGCTCCGATTGGCTCACCTGGAAAGTGCGCAACGTGGAAACTGGCGAAGATCTGCCCGATGTGATCGAATGGTCAAAATTTTCCGAGGCATCCTGGAAACCAGACCAATCCGGCTTCTATTACGCCCGCTATGATGCTCCGCAAGAGGGCGAGGAATACCTCACCGCCAACTACGCCCAAAAACTTTATTTCCACCGCCTGGGCACACCCCAATCTGAAGATGCTCTGGTCTACCACCGCCCCGACCAGAAAGAGTGGGGCTTTGGCGCCGAGGTGACCGATGATGGGTGCTACCTGATCCTCTTCGTCTGGCAGGGCACCGATACTCGCAACCGCCTCTTCTACCAGGATCTGCAGCAAGGCGGCGAGGTAGTTGAGCTGATCAGCGAGCTAGAGGCTTCCTACCAGTTCCTCGGCAATGACGGCCCCCTTTTCTACCTGAAAACAGATCTCAGCTCCCCCTGCGGCCGCGTGGTTGCTGTGGATGTGACCCAGCCTCAAAAATCCAATTGGAGCACCCTCATCCCTGAGGCGGAAGACACCCTGGAAACGGTGAAGATCGTCGATGAGCAGTTCATCTGCCTCTACACCCACGATGCCCACCATCGCCTGCTGCGCTACACCCTCGAAGGCCGCTTCCTGGGCAAGATCAACCTACCCACCCTGGGTTCCATTAATACCACGCCCAATTGGGGCTTCAATGGCGGGCGGAAGGATCGCGAGCTGTTCTATGCCTTCCAATCCTTTATCCACCCCACCACCATCTATCGCTATGACTTTCTCAACGGTGAAAGCGAAACCATTTTTGCCCCCCCTATCCAATTCGATTTCACTCCCTATGTCACCCGCCAGGTCTTTGCCACCAGCAAGGATGGCACGCGCGTGCCGATGTTCCTCGTCCACCGCTCCGACCTGCCATCTACCCCACAGCCCACACTGCTCTATGGCTACGGCGGATTCAATATCTCCCTTCTGCCCACCTTCGCCATCAGCCGCCTGGTGTGGCTTGAACGGGGCGGCGTGCTGGCAGTAGCCAATCTTCGCGGTGGCAACGAATATGGTGAAGACTGGCACCTCGCTGGCACCAAAGAGCGCAAGCAGAACGTCTTTGACGATTGCATTGCCTGTGCGGAATACCTGATCGAACAGGGGGTTGCCAGCCCGCAGACCCTGGCAGTCCAGGGTGGGTCAAATGGCGGTCTCTTAGTTGGCGCTTGCATCACCCAGCGCCCCGACCTCTTTGCCGCCGCCCAGCCCGCCGTCGGGGTCATGGACATGCTCCGCTTCCACAAGTTCACCATTGGCTGGGCCTGGGTCAGTGACTACGGCAGCGCCGAAGACCCCCTTGCTTTCCCTTACCTGTACGCCTACTCCCCCCTCCACAATATCCGCGCCGGCATCTCCTATCCCGCCACACTCATCACCACCGCCGATCATGACGACCGCGTGGTGCCGGGGCATTCCTTCAAGTTTGCTGCCACGCTGCAAGCCGCCCAGGCTGGCGATGCACCCGCCTTGATCCGCATCCAGACCAAAGCCGGGCATGGCTTTGGCAAGCCCACCTCCATCCTGATCGAAGAGCAGGCCGATATCTGGGCTTTTCTCTTCGACCAATGCCGTGCCTGAGCAGCTAACTGACCTTCGCCCCGCACTCGGCGCAGAACTTTGCGCCGGGTGCTAATTTTGCCCCGCATTCCGTGCAGTGCGCCTCCGCTTCGATCTTCGCCCCGCACTCCGGGCAGAATTTGACCTTCTTCGCCAGCGCCGCACCGCAGTTCGGGCAGGTGGCGCGTACCCCTTCTCGCCAGCTCTTCTCCTGCAGCATCTCGCGATCTTCCTCAGCCATTTGCGAGTGCGCCCAGATCTCTTCTACCGTGCGCGAAGACTGCGCCGCTGCCATCTCCACCCCCAGGTCAGGCGCACATTCCTTGCAAAGGCCCTTCTTCGTATTCCAGCACGACTTCCGGCACACCCAGTTCGAGCAGCGCGGGCATTGCACAAAATCTGGGCGGATTTCTTCCACCGCTTTCAGAAAAGCCTCGTCGTGGGCGCGTTCCCAACCCGCCGAGCGCACGCTCTCGCTCACATCGCGCGCCTTGCTGAATAATCCCCCAATCAGGTTGTCTGCCACGTTCAGCGCCCCAGACACCTTGCCGATGATCGACGGCTGAAAGTGTGTGCGGTAACCGGAGCCGCAACGGTCACAGACGAACTCGAACTGGAATCCCTCATCTGTGCTGAGATCATTATAGTTACTGGTGAACTCGATCCTCTCACTCATCACGAGCCTCCTGCATAATACTGGAATAATCTCATTATACGCCGATTGACAATTTTACGGCAGCCATCTTTCCCCAGGCTTTTGCTGGTTGTGTAGCAGTGCTTGTTGCGCAATCAACACCAGCAAAAGTCTACGCAATCCGCTTGCAACAATATCTTTGCAATATATTGACAAATATTATTTTATTGGGTATAATTCTGGATATGTTGGTAGTCAAATCGATTGGAGATAAATATGATAAATGATGTGATCTTCTTTGGTGCGTTGATTTCCCTGTTGCTGCTCCTCTATGCTCGCTTGGTGCGGCATTCCAGACTATCTGATATTCCTTTGCGCTCCTCAGATCGCCACCAGATCCTTCGCCGTAGCAAGCGCTGGTAAAAACCACCTCGTTAGCACCCATCCCCGAATCACACCTTTTTGGAGACGCCTGATGAATACCTTTCCCACACTTACCGGTTCCAATCTCCTTCGTCAAAAACTCACCCTCCCCCACGAACTGCATGGTGAGTTGAATATTCTTCTCGTCCCCTTTCATCAGTGGCAGCAAAGCCTGGTGGATACCTGGATTCCGTTTGCCACCGCCTTGGAGAAGGCTAATCCCGGTGTGGTTTACTACGAGCTGCCCACCCTGCCAAAGATGAACTGGCTCCCGCGCACCTTCATCAACGAAGGAATGCGCGCCGGCATTCCCAACCCTCGCTCGCGCGAGCGTACAGTCACCTTATATGTGGATAAATCACAATTCCGCCGCCAGGTGAACCTGCCCGACGAGAAAACGATATACATCCTCCTGGTTGACCGCCAGGGAAACATCTTGTGGAGGGCAGAAGGCAGCTTCAACCCCGAAACTGGCGAATCACTGCGCGATGCCATTGCCTTTCATCGCACCCGCATGGGGATGGTCGCGGCCCCTTTACCAAACGCCGCCAGCCCAGCGGCACCTTGAAATGAGTCCCTTGCCAGATCAGGAAATTTCAGGCCTGAGGATCTCACATGCCATCTTTCTTTTACAAAACGATGCATCCAGCCCATTACCACGGGCACAAGACTAAGCCACCCTTCTTCGAAGGCTGGTACTTCAAGCTGGTCAGCGCCGATGAAAGCCAGCGCTATGCCATCATTCCCGGCGTGATCCTCGGAGAGCACGCCCATGCTTTCGTCCAGGTGCTCAACGGCGTCACTGGAGAAACGGCTTACCACACTTACCCGCTGGAGCAGTTTTGGGCTTCAGAGCGCCAATTTGAAGTGCGCATCGGCCTCAACACCTTCACCCAGGAGCGCATCACCCTCGATATCCCCCAAGGCCCGCTGGCGCTGCGTGGTGAGCTGCGATTCACCAACACCACCCCCTGGCCCGTTTCCCTGCTCTCTCCTGGCATCATGGGCTGGTACGCCTGGGTGCCTTTCATGGAGTGCTATCATGGCGTACTCAGCTTCGACCATCCCATCCAGGGCTCCCTGGCTGTGGATCGGCAAGTGCTCGATTTCAGCGATGGTCGCGGTTACATCGAAAAGGATTGGGGCAAGTCATTCCCCGCAGGCTGGATCTGGATGCAGAGCAACCATTTTTCCCAGCCATCCACCTGCCTAACCGCCTCCATTGCCCGCATCCCCTGGATTGGTTCCGCATTTACTGGTTTCATTGTTGGCTTCTGGCATGCTGAACGCCTCTATCGCTTTGCCACATACACTGGCGCTCAGGTGGAAAGCCTCCAGATTGCGCCGGACCATATCGAGTGGGTACTGCGAGACCGCCATTACCGCATCGAATTGCGCGCCGCCCGCGCAGAGGGCGGCTTGATCTTAGGGCCTACCCGCATGGAGATGGGCACACGCGTTCCTGAAACACTCAACGCCCGCCTCCACGTGCGCTTGAGCGAATTATCAGGCGGGATTATCTTTGAAGGTGAAGGCCGTCATGCTGGTTTGGAAGTCGTCCACACCGAAGCGCTCAAGTGATCGTTCTGTCAAGGCAGCAGGTGACGATGCAAATACCTCGCCTCCTCAAACCCAATATCCTCCTCGCCCTCTGGATCCTCACCATGATCGCCCTGCCCGTTGTACGCCGGGTTGTTGGCGATGCTGCCCTGGTAGGCGGCGTGACTGCCGGTGTGGCCATGCAGGCGCTGGCAGTGCTGGCCATCCTCCTGCGCGCCTGGGGCTGGAAGCGCACCTTGTTTATCGCGCTGGGTATCGCCCTGCTGGGCTGGCTTGCCGAGTTCATCGGCAGCCGCACCGGCTTCCCCTTCGGCGCATACCACTATACCGCTCTCCTTCAGCCGCAGGTGTGGGGTGTGCCGCTGGTTGTTCCCCTCGCCTGGCTGATGATGCTCCCACCCGCCTGGGGCATCGCCCAGGCTTACCTGCAAGATTGCCCAGGTGAGCGAACCTGGCGCGGGCGGCTGGCTTTCATCGGCTTGAGCGCCCTGGCTTTCACCGCCTGGGACCTCTTCCTCGATCCGCAGATGATTAGCTGGGGATTTTGGGCCTGGCAAAACCCCGGCGGATATTTTGGCATCCCCTGGGGCAATTTTCTCGGCTGGATAATGGTCTCTGCGTTGATCACAGCACTGCTCGCCCGCCGGGATTTGCCCCTTGGCCCCCTGGCAGCCGTCTACACCATCACCTGGGCTTTGCAAAGTATTGGGCAGGCTTTCTTCTGGGGATTGCCCGGCCCCGCCCTGGTTGGTTTTCTCGTCATGGGGGCAATCGTTTTCCTGGGCCTTGGCAAATTGGCTGGTAGAATCAAAACGACCAGCCCATAGCCATCTGCCCATGCTCTTTTCCGCCTTGTTCGGGTTGCTGGGCGTGGGTGCGGGCGTTCTGCTCACCCGGCGCGGGAAGGAGAAAGCGGCATGAAACGCAAATGGATTTTGACCATCCTCCTGATATTGCTTGCGCTGCTCATCTCCGCTGCAACGCTGCAAGCCTCTGGCTATGCCCTCGATTGGTGGACAGTCGATGCTGGCGGCGGGGTCAGCCAGGATGCTGCGGGGCGTTACAGTCTCAACGGTACCATCGGTCAGCCAGATGCCGCTGAAACCTCTCAGGGCAGCGGGTTTACCCTGCAGGGCGGCTTTTGGAGCGGCGGTGGGACATTGAAATTCATCAATCGCCTCCCCATGGTGCTCAAACAGCCCTAACGCGTAAAAAGGGGGTGTTTTGTGCAGGCTTCACCCGCACAAAACACCCCAATCTGAGTGGTTGAGAAATTACTTCTCTTATTTGGTTTTCGCTTCGATCACTTTTGGCCGCGTGGCCTTGATCGCGATCCGCTTCGGCTTGGCCTCTTCCACCTTGGGCAGGCGCAGGGTCAGCACGCCCTTGTCATAGTTCGCTTCGATAGCATCCGCCTTTACCTGGTAAGGCAGGCGGATACTGCGGGCGAACGAGCCGTAGTGGCGCTCGCGCAGGTGGTAGTTGGCCTCGTTCACCTCACGCTCGGCTTTCGTCTCACCTTTAATGCTCAAGGTGCCGTCCGAGTAGGTGACATCGATATCTTCCGGATCGATCCCTGGGATGGAAGCCTTGACCACAAAATCATCCTTGTTCTCCATCACATCCAGGGCCAATCCCCAGGTCACCTGCTGCGTCCAATCCTCGCCCTGCGTGCCAACCGTGTTGTCAAACAGGCGATCGACGGTGCGGCGCAAGTTCATCAATTCGCTAAATGGATCCCAACGTGCTAACATAGGTTCTACCTCCTTCTTCACTATGTGGTTGATCATTAGTGGGTTTTATTGCCCATTTGCTTCGTATTTTAGAAAGCCTTTGTTAGAAATGAATATGAGCGATTTTTGAATCATGTTAGAAATATGTTCAATCCTCTCATACATTGGCCTAATGAAAATCTTACGGATATTGTGTATACTTCTAAAGAATAAGGGAATGTTGGGAGCAAATAATGCTGCCAACACCCAGGCTCACTGAGTAATGTTGGGAGGAAGCCATGAACTTCGACAAATACACACAAAAATCCCAGGAGGCTGTCCTGGCTGCACAGCAGCAGGCGCGCGATCTCAATCACCAGAGTATTGAGCCAGCCCACCTGCTCCTGGCCTTGCTGCGCCAGGAGGAAGGCGTGGTGCCCGCCCTGGTGACCAAAGTCGCCGGGTCCGTGGTCGCCCTGCGCGAGGAACTGTCCCAGGAGCTGGAGAAGCGCCCCAAAGTCTATGGCGGCGCAGGTGAGGTCGGTCTCTCGCGCCAGGCGGCAGATGTTCTCGCCGCTGCCGAGCGCTATGCAAAAGGGATGAAAGACGATTATGTTTCCACCGAGCATATCCTGCTCGGCCTCACCGAATCCCCCGAGGGCAAGCGCCTGGAGTCCTACGGCCTGACCAAAGATGCCATCCTCAAAGCGCTCACCGCCGTGCGCGGCACCCAGCGCGTGGCAACCCCCAACCCCGAAGAAACCTACCAGGCGCTGGAAAAGTACGGCCGCGACCTCACCGCCCTTGCCCGCCAGGGCAAGCTCGACCCTGTGATCGGGCGCGATGAAGAGATCCGCCGCGTGGTGCAAATCCTCTCCCGCCGCACCAAGAACAACCCCGCCCTGATGGGCAACCCCGGCGTGGGCAAGACCGCCATCGTTGAAGGGCTTGCCCAGCGCATCGTCAATGGCGACGTGCCCGAGGGTCTTAAGCGCAAGCGCCTGGTGCAGCTCGACTTTTCCGCCATGGTCGCCGGCGCCAAGTACCGCGGCGAATTTGAAGAAAGGCTCAAAGCCACGCTCAAAGAGATCACCGAAGCCGCCGGAGAAGTCATCGTTTTCGTCGATGAGATGCACACCGTCGTCGGCGCCGGCGCCGCTGAGGGGGCTATGGACGCCGGGAACATGCTCAAGCCCATGCTTGCCCGCGGCGAGCTGCACATGATCGGCGCCACCACCCTGGACGAATACCGCAAGCATGTCGAGAAAGACCCCGCCCTCGAGCGCCGCTTCCAGCCTGTGCTGGTGGGTGAACCCTCCGTCGAAGACACGATCAGCATTCTGCGCGGCCTCAAGGAACGCTACGAGGTGCACCACGGCGTGCGCATTACCGACCCGGCGACCATCGCTGCCGCCACCCTCTCCAACCGCTACATTGCCGACCGCCACCTGCCCGACAAAGCCATTGACCTGATCGATGAGGCCGCTGCCCGCCTGCGCACCGAGATCGATTCCAAGCCCCAGGCGCTGGACGATGTCGATCGCCAGATCCTCCAGCTTGAGATTGAGAAGCAAGCGCTCAAGAAGGAAAAGGACAAAACCTCCAAGGAGCGCCTGGAGCGATTGGAAAAGGAGCTTGCCGACCTGCGCGAGAGCCAGTCTCATCTCAAGGCGCGCTGGCAGACCGAGAAAGATGCTATTGCTGCCCTGCGCACCACCAAGGAGCAGATCGAGCAAGCCCGTCTTGAGCTGGAGCGCGCCGAGCGCCAGAACGATTATGAAAATGCCGGTCGCCTGCGCTATGGCGCCCTGCGCGAGCTGGAAAGCCGCCTTGCAGAGGCCGAAGCCCGCCTGAAGCAGATCCAGCAAGAAGGCGCTCTGCTCAAAGAAGAAGTGGATGCAGATGAGATTGCCGGGGTTGTCTCGCGCTGGACCGGCATCCCCATCTCCCGTTTGCTCGAGGGAGAAACCCAGAAGCTCATCCGCATGGAAGAGCGCCTGCGCCAGCGTGTGGTGGGTCAGGACGATGCCCTGCGCGCCGTCTCCAACGCCGTGCGCCGGGCGCGCGCTGGCTTGCAAGATCCCAACCGCCCCATCGGCTCATTCATCTTCCTCGGGCCGACCGGCGTCGGCAAGACTGAGCTGGCGCGTGCTCTGGCGGAGTTCATGTTTGATGATGAGCGCGCCATGATTCGCATCGATATGAGCGAATACCAGGAAAAGCACACCGTCTCCCGTTTGGTAGGTGCGCCCCCTGGCTATGTAGGCTACGATGAGGGAGGCCAGCTTACCGAGGCAGTGCGCCGCCGCCCCTACAGCGTGGTGCTCTTCGACGAGATCGAAAAAGCCCATGCTGAGGTATTCAATGTTCTTCTTCAGATGCTCGATGACGGTCGCCTCACCGACGGGCACGGGCGCACGGTGGATTTCCGCAACACGGTCATCATCATGACCAGCAACCTGGGCAATGAGCTGTGGATGGGGGAGCACAAGGAGGTCGAGCGGGATCAGATCACCCGCATCCTCCAGGTACACTTCCGCCCCGAGTTCCTCAACCGCGTCGATGAGATCGTTATCTTCCACTCCCTCACCCGCCAGCACCTGGCTCAGATCGTTGATATTCAATTGCGCCGCGTAGCAGCCTTGCTGCAGGAGCGCGGCCTCACCCTCGAGGTCACCGATCATGCGCGTGAGTTCCTGGCAGAGGTGGGCTACGACCCCGATTTTGGCGCCCGCCCGCTCAAACGCGCTATCCAGCGCGAGCTGCAAGATCCCCTGGCGATGCGCCTCCTCTCAGGCGAATTCCACGAGGAGGAGATCGTGCGCGTAGAGCGCGGCGACCAGGGGCTCACCTTCACCCCCGTGCTGCAGGCTGAAATCGTCGAAGAATAGCATGATAACTGGCTGGCCTGGTTCCCCCTGGCCCTGCTGGTATGGGTAATGCTGGCCTGGCACCCGGAGCGACAAAGTCCGGGCCAGGCCAGCTTTCTATAAGGCAAGATCACTGCGCCTGAGCAGCAGGGGGCTGTCTACTCAATGAATACCTGCACGTGCTCGCCGTCTTCCTCGTCGATCACGTCGATCAACTGCCCATCGCCGCCCTCTTCCAATGCGCTGGACAGTTCCTCCATGTCAATACCCTCCAGCTCATCTGTGTAGCGCGAGCCTACCTTCAGGCCCCAATTGACCAGCCGCATGGGCAGGCGCACGCTGACTTTGTGCTTGCCCGTGCTGGTATCCGTGACCAGAACGCGGAACCAGCGCCCGCTGATCTGAGGTGGTTTGACACCGGGAGCCGGCGCAGGTGTGGGAGGAGTGGGTGGGGTGGGCGGTACTGCCTCCGCTTTCTTTTCTGCCGTTCCCAGAGCTGCCAGCAATTGAGCGCCTTGTTCGGCTGAGATCTTGCTCTCCTCGATCATCTTGAGGATTGCCATTCGTTCGTCCATTTGATTGTTCATCTTTGCCTCCTGTTCATTATTGCAGCGACTTTGCGCGAATTTTTGTTTGATCTTTGAATATTATATTACGATATTTAAAATTTGTCAATACTATTTTTAATATAATTGAATAATTACTTGTAATTGTCAAGTATTGCTTATGGTTTCCACCAGGCTACTCAGGGCTTTATCCTTTCGGGCCCTTGGGGATGCGATTGCAAGCACAGCCGTCATTGCATCCCCAAGAAAAGAAAAAGCCCCCCTCCCCGGCCCTGGGCTTACCGCCCCGGGAATCAAATAGATACTGGGGTTTGTGCGCCGGGGGTCTTTGTGGTTAAATACAGGCGGAGGCCGATATGATCCGCGTTCTTGGCATACTGCGCAGCGACCCTGGCGAAAACGAAGTTCGCTTATCCATCTTCCGCAACCTGGTAGCTACCGTGGGAGCGGTGTACTTGGTGTGGCATTTCCTGGCCACCCTTTCCTGGCCCCATGTGTTCAGCCCCAGCTTATGGTTCAGCACCATGCTGATGTTTGTGACCGTCGTGCTGGCATTGCGTCTTGCAGCAAATTACTACCCTGTTGCACAGACGGTCTGGTTCGTGGGTCTGTCGGTGATGATTTTACAAGCCTATACCACTTATCGCCGCCCTGAAGTGATGCTCCTCTGGATCTTCCTGCCCCTCATGGCAGTGGCGATGCTGGGCTATAGAGGCACCTTCCTTGTGAGTTTTCTCATCGTAGCCGCCGTGGCGGCGCTGTCTCGTTTTAGCTTTATCCCACCCCTCCCTGAGGGGTATCGCACCGCCATCATTGTAGGAGGAATTTTCTCTGGCTCACTCAGCTGGAGCATCTCTAGCAACCTCATCTCCGCCATCGATTCAGCTTCCTTTCACTTCAAAGAAGCGCGCCGCCTGCTGGAGGAAACCCGCCAGCATCGCGCCGAGATCAGCCGCATGCTCAAAGACCGCAACCAGATCAACTACCAGTTGGAGCGCCTCAACCAGATGCTCCAGGCTGCCCGCAACCACGCTGAAGAAGCACGCGCCGATCGCGACCGCTTCGTCTTAGCCATCAGCCACGAGCTGCGCAGCCCGCTCAACTTCATCCTTGGCTTTAGCGACTTGATGGTCAACTCCCCCGAAACCTACGCTGACCTGGAAAGCTGGCCAGTTGGCCTCTACGATGATGTTCAGGAGATCTACCGCAGCAGCACCCACCTGCTCGGACTGATCAACGATATCCTCGATATCGGGCAGATCGACGCCCAGCGCATGTCTATCTTCCGCGAGAAGGTTGGCCTGTGCCAGATCGTGGAAGATGTGCAAAACATGGTGGAGAAGGCCTTCACGCAGAAAGGTCTCTATCTGCGCATTTCTCTTGCAGAGGATCTTCCCCCTATGTTTGTTGACCGCACACGCATTCGGCAGGTGCTGCTCAACCTGGTCAACAACAGCCTGCGCTTCACCGAGCATGGTGGCGTCACCATCACCGCCCGTCAGGATCAGGATGCGATCTTGGTGCAGGTCACAGACACCGGCGCGGGAATCGCCAGTGAAGACTTCCCCAAGATCTTTGAGGAGTTCCGCCAGGTGGGGGTAGATCAATGGCAGCGCTCATCCGGTTCCGGCTTGGGATTATCCATCAGCCGCCGTTTTGTGCAGCTTCATGGCGGAAAAATGTGGCTGGAAAGCACCTTAGGTCAGGGTACCAGCATTTTCTTCACCATCCCCATCAACCAAACCACAGAAGATTGGGAATCATCCACCCTCACGCCCGCACAAGATCAGCGCTTTGCTCCTCAACACCTCGAAAAACTGGTACTGCTCTGCTCAGCCAATCCCATGGCAGGCAAGATGTCCCAGCAGTGGCTGGAGTCGTACCACATACAAGCCATCGATAGCATTGCCCAGTTGCCAGATCGCGTGCGCCAGACCTTCCCCCAGGCTGTTCTCGTTGATCGTGCGCTGGAGCAAGATCGCAGCCTGTTGGCGCGTGAACTGCCTTATCCACTGCCTCTCGTCAGCTTCCACCTGCCTGGCAACATCAGCCGCGAGCAGCAGCTCCCCGCTGGGGTCTCGGATTACCTGGTAAAACCCATCTCCAGGCAAGCCCTGCTGGAGTCAGTGCAAAGGTTGGGCCTTCAGGGACGCACCTTGCTTGTGGTAGAGGATGATCCCGCCATGGCTCGCTTCATTCTCCAGGCGTTTCGCTCCGCAGAGCAAAACGCTCAAATTCCCGTCGAATATCAGGTGCTCAGCGCCTACACAGGAGAGGAAGCGTTAAACCTGCTGCAAGAACGCACTGTCGATGCTTTGCTCTTGGATCTCGAGCTGCCCGATATGCACGGCTGGGAGCTGCTGGAGCACATTCGCCAACTGCCCTGCCCCTTCCCACCCGTCATCGTCATCTCCGCCATGGATCTGCCGCAGGAGCTTTTCAGTCATGGGCAGGTAGTGCTCGATGTGACCCTCAACCGCCCACTCTCCCAGGTGGAATTGCCGGGTATCTTGAAAGCGCTGGTTGAGAATATCCATCCTGCTTACCCCAGGCAAACAAGCCTGGGCTCCTGAGTGAATCCAATAATCTGTGCAATTACCACCTGATAAATTTCCTCCAAATTCTCATTTGACTCCTACCCACCCCTGCGGTAAACTAATCCTTCGCCGCTGTAGGCCAAGCAGCATCCTGCCTGCGCCTGGCAACTGATCCACCTGACCAATCTCCAGGTAAACCCGTGACCACTTCAACGCAACTTTTCGATCTCCACAATCTACCTACCCAGAAGCGCCTGGTTGGCCTGTGGCAGTTGATGAAAGGCTTCCGCCTCACCTACCTGGCAGCCACGGTGAGCCTGGCCTTCTCCGCCTCTGCCAAAACCGCCACCTATCTCCTTCTGCGCTACTTCGCCGATACGGTATTGGGAGAGGGCAAACAGCTCGCCGCCGACCTTCCCGCTGCCAGCCGCACAATGCTCCTGATCGGCCTTGGCTTTATCGGCTTAGCCCTCGTCGAAGGCACTTTCTCCTTCTTCAGCGGTCGCCTCGCCGCCCGCACCGCCGAAGGCATCACCCGCCGCCTGCGCAATTACCTCTTCGACCATATCCAGCGCCTCACCTTCGCCTACCATGCCCAGACCAAAACCGGCGATCTGATCGAGCGCGCTACCTCCGATGTGGATGCCTTGCGCCGCTTCTTTGCCGACCAGGCTATCGGCGTTGGGCGCATTCTCCTCCTCTTCACCATCAACCTCGTCGCCCTGCTCCGCCTCGACTGGCAGCTCGCTCTCGCCTCCATCGTCATCATCCCCCCTCTCATCCTGGTCTCGATCTACTTCTTCAAGCGCGTCACCAAAGCCTACGAAGCCTACCAGGAACAAGAAGCCATCCTCACCACTACCTTGCAAGAGAACCTCACCGGCGTACGCGTGGTCAAGGCTTTTGCCCGTCAGGATTACGAGATCAAGAAGTTCGAGCGCGATAACTGGGAAAAATTCCTCCGTGGGCGCAAGCTGCTTTCCATGCACGCCATGTTTTGGCCGCTCACCGACCTGCTCTGCGGCGCTCAGATGCTGGGCGGATTCTTCCTGGCGGCCTGGCTCGCCATCGATGGCCGCATCACCGTCGGCACCTACATGGCTTACGTTGGCCTCGTCGTCTGGCTCATCTGGCCCATGCGCAACCTCGGTCGCCTCATCGTTGACACCTCCACCGGCCTCGTCTCCTATGGGCGCGTCATCGAGATCATCCGCCAGCAGCGCGAGCCCCTCGCCGAAGGCAGCTACCAGCCCCAGGCAGCGCCGCGCGGTGAGATCGTCTTTCGCAACGTGTACTTTGAGTACGATTGCGATGACCCTGTGCTCGAGAACATCTCCTTCCACTGCCAGCCCGGTCAGGTCATTGCCTTGCTGGGTTCCACCGGCTCCGGCAAAACCTCCCTCGTCAACCTTCTGCCCCGCTTCTACGATTATTCTGACGGCAGCCTCACCCTGGATGGCGTCGAGCTGAAAGATTACCCGCGCGCCTACCTGCGCCGCAACATCGGCATCGTTGAGCAAGAGCCTTTCCTCTTCTCCCGCTCCATCCGTGAGAACATCACCTACGGTGTGGGTCGCGACGTGCCCCAAAGCGAGGTGGAAGCCGCGGCCCAGGCAGCCGCTATCCACGACCTGATCTTATCCTTCCCCGAAGGCTACGATACCCTCGTCGGCGAGCGCGGCGTTACCCTCTCTGGCGGTCAGAAACAGCGCATCGCCATCGCCCGCACCCTGCTAAAGAACCCGCGCATCCTCATCCTCGACGACTCCACCTCATCCGTTGATACCGAGACTGAAGTTGCCATCCGCGAAGCCCTGCAAAGCCTGATGAAAGGCCGCTCCACCTTCATCATCGCCCACCGCATCCAAAGCGTCATGGATGCAGACCTCATCCTGGTCATGGATCGCGGGCGCATTGTCCAGATGGGCAAGCACGAGGATTTGCTCGCCCAACAAGGCATGTACCGCCAGATCTACGATATTCAGACCCGCATCGAAGCCGAGCTGGAGAAAGAAATCCAGTCTGCTTAGCCGCATCACATAAGGGATCAATATGTCCGAAGAATTTGAAGAGGAAGAGTTTACCACCCAGTTTAGCGGCAAGACCTTCCGCCGTATCCTGGGCCTCCTGCTCCCGCACTGGAAATGGGCTGTGGGCTTTCTGCTCACCGTTGCCTGCGTTTCCTTGCTCGACTCGGTCTTCACTTTCATCAGCAAGCACATCATCGATGACGGCATCGTCGCTGGCGACCGCAGCGCCCTCATCCGCCTGGTGGCAACCTACGCCGGGCTGCAAGTTTTCCAGGCTGCCTTTGTCTTTGGCTTCATCTACCTGGTAGGTGTCCTTGGCGAGCGCGTTCGTTACGACCTGCGTAAAGCCCTCTTCAACCACATCCAGGATCTTTCTCTCGCCTATTTCAACCAGACTCCCGTTGGCTGGATGATGGCGCGTGTCACTTCCGATACCGAGCGCGTCGGCGGTCTCGTCACCTGGGGTCTCCTTGATATCACCTGGGCCACTGTCAATATCCTCAGCGCCGCCGGTTTCATGCTCTTCATCAACTGGCGCCTGGCCTTGATCGTGCTCATCATCGTCCCCTTCCTGCTCATCATCGCCGGTCAATTCCGCAAAAAGATCCTCGTCGAATTCCGCACCGCCCGCAAGTTCAACTCGCGCATTACCGGCGCCTACAACGAAAACATCACCGGCGTGCGCGTCGTCAAAGCACTCGGCCGCGAAGATGAGAATACCCGCGAATTCAATATCCTCACCAGCCAGATGTACCAGGCCAGCTACCGCGCCGCCTGGCTCTCGGCTCTCTTTCTGCCTGTCGTCCAGTTGGTCAGCGCCCTGGCTCTCGGCGCCATCGTCTATTACGGCGGCATGCAAGCCAACCTTGGCTTCATCACTGTCGGCGGCATCCAGGCTTTCGTCTCCTATGTCACCTTCATGATGTGGCCCGTGCAAGACCTGGCGCGTGTCTATGCAGAGTTGCAGCATGCCATCGCCTCTGCCGAGCGCATCTTCTCCCTCACCGACGCTATCCCCGAAGTCCGCGACCGCCCCGCCGCCATCGACCCTGGCACCCTGCGCGGCGATATCGAATTTGACCACGTTGACTTCTACTATGAAGATGAAAAACCCGTGCTGACCGATTTCTCCCTGCAAGTCCGCCAGGGTGAAACCATTGCCTTGGTTGGGCCTACCGGCGGCGGCAAGACCACTATCGTCAACCTGCTCTGCCGCTTCTTCGAGCCGCGCTGCGGCCTCATCCGCATCAACGGCCGCGACTACACCGAGCTCTCCCTGCACGCCATCCAATCACGCGTCGGCATCGTTCTCCAAACCCCCCACCTCTTCTCCGGCTCGATCCGCGAGAACATCCGCTACGGCAGACTGGATGCCACCGATGAAGAGATCGAGCAGGCTGCCTCAATTGCCGGCGCCCACGACTTCATCATCACCCTCGAAAAAGGATATGATCAAGATGTCGGCGAGGGCGGTAACCTGCTCTCCACCGGTCAAAAGCAGCTCATCAGCCTGGCGCGCGCCGTCCTGGCAAAGCCGGAGATCTTCATCATGGATGAAGCCACCAGCTCCGTCGATACCCTCACCGAAGCGCTGATCCAGAAAGGCATGGAAGCCCTCATGCAGGGTCGCACTTCCTTCATCATCGCCCACCGCCTCTCCACCATCAAGCGCGCTGACCGCATCCTCGTCATCGAGGGCGGGCGCATCGTCGAGATGGGCGCCCATAGCGAGCTCCTCCGCCTCGGCGGGCGCTATTACCACCTCTACACTCAACAGTTCCGCCGCCAGTTAGAGCAGGAATACGCCATCCTCGACCGCTCCCCCATCTCTTCCTCATAAAATAAAACATGATGCCCCCCTGAAAGATCATTTCAGGGGGGCATTGTTTGTGTAGCGCTTGGCTTAAGGCTTGTTGATGATGAACGGCATGAACACCTGGTAGGTTGGGTCTACGATGGTCAGAGTCGCCTCGTCAACTTCACCCAGCGTAGCCCCTTCCGGGTTAGAAAGGGTCAGCAGGATGGTTTCATCGACCTCCTGTGTAGCATCTTCCAGGGTAGCCACCTCGAAAGTCAGCCTCGTCTCGCCAGGGGCAAAGACCAGCGTGCCCGTGCTGGTGAGGTAGTCGCTTCCGGCAATGGCGGTGCCATCCGCGGTGGTGTAGGTCACCGTCACCGCGCTGGTTGGCGTGATGTCCAGCGTCACGGTGATGACTGCCGTGCCACTTTCTGTGACGCCGTATGCCGCCTGGGCAAAGCTCACCACAGGCAAGACCACGGGCTCATCGTCATCCTCGATGGTCAGCGTTGCCTCATCCACTGCGCCCAGGATTGCATTATCTGGGTTCGAAAGCGTGATCAGCACTGTCTCATCCAGTTCATCGAGGGTATCCTGGTTGGTGACGATCTCGAAGGTCTGGCTGGTCGTGCCTGCCGGGAAGGTGAGCGTTCCGGTGCTGGTGATGTAATCCTGTCCGGCAAGCGCTGTGCCATCGGCGGTGGCATAGTCCACGCTGACAGGCATATAGTAGGGCTGGTCAAGCGTGACGGTGATGGTTGCACCACTGCCCTCCAGCACGGAGCTTTCTGCTGTTTCCAGCTGCACAGTGGGCAAATCCACCTCGCCGGTGTAAAGCCGGATTTGGTCCAGGGTGGCAGTGCTGTCATCTGCCATTCCGAAGCTGTAACCCCACACCTCATCCAGCCCTAAGCCGTCATTCGGCGCGCCATCTGGCTGGAAGGTGCTGCGGGTGAAGACATCAAACGGCAGTTGAACCTGCTGCCAGCCGCTGAAGCTGTCCACGAAGGAGGCATCGAAGCGCTCGGCGGTATCCGCTGCCTGGTAGACCCGTACATACTCTACACTCATCGTCTGCGGGAAGACGGTAGTCGCATCTGGGTAGCCAGGCCACGCGCCGCCAACCGCTACGTTCAAGATGATGAAGAACGGGTGATCGAAGACCCACTCTGTGCCATCGGGGATATCATCTACGGTTACGGTATAGTACGGGTTTGGATCATCATCGACATACCAGCGGATCTCAGTCGGCTCCCATTCCACCGCGAAGGTGTGGAAGTCATCGGAGAAATTGCCCGTATCCAGGGTATAACCCGACCCGATCCCGTTGCCGCCTGAGTATCCCGGTCCGTGGATCGTCCCATGGACAATATTGGGCTCGCTTCCAATATTCTCCATGATATCGATCTCGCCGCACTGCGGCCAGCCGTCGGCAAAGATGTCATTGCCCAGCATCCAGAAAGCCGGCCAGATACCTTGCCCATAGGGCACCTTGATGCTGGCTTCCACACGCCCGTAAGCCATCTCGAACTTGCCGGCTGTGATCAGGCGTGCGGAGGTGTATTCACATTCACCGTAGTGGCAATCCAGCGGTTCATCCTCAGGATCCACTTCCTGAGCCTTGATCACCAGGTTGCCAGCGCCGTCCTGGTAAGAGTTCTCCGTGCTGTCAGTGTAATATTCCAGCTCGTTGTTCCCCCAACCTTCGCCGCCGATCTCGTGCGTCCAGTTATTATTGTCCACGGCTGAGCCGGCGGTGCCGCTGAATTCGTCGCTCCAAACCAGCTCCCAGCCCGTGGGTCCAGGATCGGGCAGGCGGTTGTCATCCACTGTCACCGTGATGGTTTCGCCGCTGTTCTGGCCATAGTACCACAAGCTCAGCCCGTCCGCCGCGCTCCAATCAGCGCTTTGCGCAAAGGTGGGGCCAAAGCCGTTGCCAGGCGGGCTATAAGAGGCCACGCCCGCTTCAGCAGTGCTCGCCTGCAGGATATTCTCATACAGCCACTGCCCCGGCAGGGCCATCCCAGAGCCGCTGATCACTTCCGTAGTGCTCAGGGTAGCCAGGCCCCAAGTATCGTATAGGTAAGGATAGGTCTCGAAATCCTCGACCAGCATCGGATCGTAGGGATCATTATCCTCGATCGTCAGATCGACCTTATCCACCGCTCCCAGTGTGACGCTGATCGGGTCGCTCAAGCGCAGGCCAACGGTCTGGTCGCCCTCGTATTTGATATCATCCAGCGTCGTTATGCCAAAGCTTTGCTCAATTTCGCCAGGGGCAAAAGAGAACGTTTCGCTGACTACCAGGTAATCCCGGTCAGGGATGGTCGTGCCGCCCTCAGTAGCAAAGGTGACGGTAACAGGATAGGTCAGAGGCACATTCAGCTTAACCGTGACGGTTACTTCCTCGCCTTCCATCACGCTGTAACCCCAGCTGCCGAAGCTCACCTTGGGCTCCTGAGGGGGCGGCGTAACATTGCCGTATGTGGTCACCAGCTCCAGATAGTTGGTGCGCGCGCCGACATCGGCCGGGAAGCCAAAGGCATAGCCCCATACCTCGGTCAGCGTCAGCCCGTCATTCGGCGCCCCGCCCGGCTGCCAGCCCTTGCGGGTAAAATCGCTGAACGGCACAGCCAGGTAGCGCCAACCGCTGAAGTTGTCGGGGAAGATGTACGTCCAGCGCTCGCAGCTATCGCCGGAGGTGGTCTTGTTATCGAAGATGTCGATATTGATATCGCCGCCAGATTCTGTGCCGTAGACCCAGAAGCTCATCCCCTCGTAGGTGATCCAATTCTGGCTGATCCAGGTGTCCACCGTTTCATTGGTGAAGAGGTGGGTGAATCCACCCCAACCGCCGGCAGCAATATCGTAATCCACCTGCAAGAAGTTGTTCCCGCCCAGCGGCAGGGGGAAGTTCAACGGGCTGGTGGAGACCACCTGGGTAGTGGTGATGTAAGTATTCGTGACATTACCCCAGGTCATGAAGCCGATCGTATTGCCAAAGCTGTCGGTTCCCATCGGCACACCCGTGGCAAAATCATCCACCACCAGCGTTTCCATCTTCAAGCCTACGTTCTCGATGTAGTTGGTTTGCGCCCCCACCCCCACCGGGAAGCCAAAGGCATAGCCCCACACTTCGGTCAGCGTCAGCCCGTCATTCGGCGCATAATCAGGCTGCCAGCCCTTGCGCACAAAATCGGTAAACGGCACTTCGAAATACTGCCAGCCGCTGAAATCATCGAGGAAGATATACGTCCAGCGCTCGCAGCTGTCGCCAGTAGTCGTTCGGTTATCGAAGATGTCAAAGTTGATCTCGCCGCCCGAATCGACGCCATATACCCAGAAACTGACCCCTTCGTAGTTCGCCCAATCCTGGCTGAGCCAGGTATCCAGCGCCTCGTTGCTGAACGCATGAGTAAAGCCACCGTAACCGCCGCCAGCGATATCGTAATCCACCTGTAGCAGGTGGTTTGGCTCCAGCCAGATCGGCGGCGCCAGGGGTTCAGTAGGTGTGACTGCCAGTGTGGAAATAAAGGTATTGGCTGCGCTGCCCCAGGTGACAAAGCCAACCGGGTTGCCGTACCCATCAAAGCCGCTGGGCAGACCATTCTCGAAGTTTTCCACCACCCACACATTCTCCGGCGCAATCGGCGGCTGCGGAGGAGCCTCATTCTCGAGGATGGTGAGGATAGCCGTCTTCGGGCTGCCTAAGCCAGCATTCACCGGATTCATGATCTCGAGCTGGATAGTTTTATTCGGGTCATACACGCTGTTGTCAATCGTGGCTACCGTGAAAGTGAGCAAGACTTCATCCGGCGCGAAGACCAGGCTGCTGCTCGTGTCAGTATAATCCACGCCCGCCACGGCAGTGATATCGGTCATCACGTAGCTGACGGTGATCGCCTGGGTGGAGGTCATATCCAGCGTGACGGTGATCACCGCCGTGCCGCCCTCATCCACGCTGTAGCTTGAGGCGCTCAGGCTGGCCTTCGGCCCGCTGGGCAGGCCGCCGATATTGGAATACAGCTTGACCTGATCCAGGTAGAAGGTGCCGGAGCTGGGAGCAGCGGGTGCAAAGGCGAAGGCTTCGACCGCGGTCAGCGTAGGGC
>JAFGBV010000212.1 GCA_016932955.1 Anaerolineales bacterium
GACGTATTTCAGCCTGGCGATGAGCCGTACGATCGCTTTTTTTGATCAATACTTGAAGGGTAAATAAGAAGGCTTCCCGAGGGGTAAACAGAGCGAATAAACTGCTATATAATCTCCTTTATAAAAAAACTCAAATATAAGGAGAAGAACATGACCGATGTCAAGTGGCAGCGTTACCTGGTGCGACCCGATCAGAAAATCGACCTGGCTGAATGGGAGGCACAAGCCACGGATGCCTGGGTGGGAGACAGGGAGACAGCAGAGCAGCGGCTTTTGCAATTGAATGCTGAATTAGAGGCGCTGCAGGAGCTTCTCTTTGCCGAAGCCAAGCACAAAGTATTGATCGTGCTGCAGGGCATGGATACGAGCGGGAAGGATGGGGTGATACGGCGGGTGTTCGAGGGCGTGAACCCGCAAGGGGTGCGCGTGGCACCGTTCAAAGTGCCCACTGCCCCCGAGCTGGCGCGTGATTACTTGTGGCGCGTGCACCAACAGGTGCCAGGGCGGGGGGAAATCGTGATCTTCAATCGCAGCCACTACGAGGATGTGTTGGTGGTGCGCGTGCACAACCTGGTGCCGCCGGAGCAGTGGAAGCAACGCTACGAGCAGATCAATGACTTTGAGCAGTTGCTGGTTGAAGAAGGCACCACGATCCTGAAGTTCTTCCTGCACATTGATTTGGGGGAGCAGCGTGAGCGCTTGCTGAGCCGCCTGGATGAGCCTGCCAAACGGTGGAAATTCAGCCCTGGCGATCTGAAGGAGCGCAAACTGTGGGGTGAATATCAGGAGGCCTACGAGGCTGTTTTGAATAAGACCAGCCGGAAGAAAGCACCCTGGATCATTGTGCCTTCCAACCGCAAGTGGTACCGGGATCTGGTCATCTCGGCGGCGTTGGTAGAAACCTTGCAGGGGCTAAAGATGGAATATCCCCAGCCGGCTGAAAATCTGGATGCTTATCGCAGCGAGTTGAGCGGATGAGCTAGCTTTTCAGCCTGGATTTAGAACAGGATCGAGGACAGCTCGCGCCGGTAAGCGGGGGTAAGCGGGTTATCATCGCCGAGGGTCTCAAAAAGAGCCAGCACGACGCGGCGCACTTCACCGCTGCGGTAATGCTTGTCCTGGCGCAAAATGTCGAGCATGCCGTCGATGGCGGCGGCGGGATTGCCGCGCAGGACTAGCCGCAGGGCGTTAAGGTAGGCAGCTTCGAGGGGGTCGTCGCTGTAAGCGGGGGCTTTCTGCGCATAGGCAAGGGCTTCGATCAGGGGACGGAGGGCTTCGCTGGCGGCGAACTCACGGCTGGCGGGAAAGGCATCTTGCAATTCGGACGCTTCATGGAGCCTGGCTTGCATCAATACGGCTTTGAGCAATCCGAGCAAGGCAGGAGGGTAGTCGGGAGATTTCTCAAGGAACTGGAGAAAGGACTTCTCGGCACCAGCCCAGTCGAGGGACTGGATCTGGCTGAAGCCCTTTTCCAGGGTCAGGTCAGTCTGGGATGGGGCGAGGGCACGCAAAAACTCACGCAGGCGCGGCTCGGGTTGGGCGCCGATGAACTCGGAGACGACCTGCCCATCGCGGAAGGCTTTCAAGTGGGGTATGCTGCGGATGTTGTAGTGCAGGGCGAGGTTGGGATTCTCGTCCACGTTCACCTTTGCTAGGCGGAAAGCGCCCTGCGCTTCTTGCGCCAGGCGTTCCAGCATGGGCGTAAGGGTCCTGCATGGCGCGCACCACTCAGCCCAAAAGTCGACCACTACAGGCGTATGGGAAGAATAGGCAACCACCTCGTACTCGAAATCACCCTCGGTAACTGTGATGATGTAGTTGGCAGACATCTCATGCACTCCAAAGCAGCTATTCGTCGTCGGGGGAGATCATACCAGGCTGTTCGACGTCCAGCACCTCGCCGTGCACATTGATGCGCACGTGAAAACCCATCATGCCCATATATGCCCGTCCCTCTTCAGGGATGCCGGTTTGCATGACCATATCGAATTGTGCTTCGACGTTTTTTAGCTGGTTCTCGAGCATGGCGCGCGAGAAGATATCATCCTGACCCAGCATCTTGGCAGCCTGCTCGGCGAGAGGACCTTCCTGGCCTCTCATCATCTCTGCCATCAGGTTCAATACCTGGCGGTCGACCTGCTCGGAGGGGATGTGACGGCGGAATCCGGCATCGTCGACCACGTAGCAAGGTTCATCACCAACGTAGGCAACCTCAACGGGATGGTCAAACTCATCGATCACTAAACCGGCAAATAAGGCCTGGCGGGGCATGCAATCACCTCGCTTTAACTATACCAGCATTTAACCGATTATGTCTACTGCTGTTCCGCCGGGCTCGTAGGTGTGCGACTGGTCAGCAGGCACCACGGGCAAAGTCCAGCGGTACAGCCACTGAGCGGCCTTGGGCGAGAGGTTGATGCAGCCATGGCTGCGCGGCCGCCCATAATTATTATGCCAATAAGTGCCGTGAAAGGCAATACCATCTTCGGTGATATATGAATTCCAGGGCACGCCGGGCAGGTCGTAGCCGTTGGCAGCCAGGTTGCCGCGGGCCATGTGGCGGGAGGGGCGCTTGCGGAAGATTTCCCGGCGCCCGGTGGGTGTTTCGTAGTTGCCGTCGCGGAATTTCCCGCCCGTGGCGACGCGAGCCATGTAAACCGGCTCATCGTATTCATAGGCGATCAAAACCTGCTCGGGTAGATGGACTTCCACGCGTTTGAATAGCTTGGAAACCTGGGGAGAGAGCGGGGATATCTCCTCCACTGGAAGGATGCGCAGGTGGGGAGCTGGGACGTAGAAGATGTATTCCCACTTATCATCGAGAATGACATACCAGGGTTCACCACTGGAATCGTGGACGGTGCGAATGACCCAGTAGGTGGTCTGGTAATAGAAACGGTATGCGACCGGCTCGTTGGAACCGAGCTTCCAGCGGGCGTCGGTGAAAGGCACGGTCACTTCTGCGAGAACGCCGCCCTCGGGAATTTCAGCCTGAACCGGGTTGTGCATGGTACGCACGGGCTGGATAGAGCCGGAGTGGGTGTAGCCTTCCTCACCCACTTCATACCAGACCTTGTTGTGGCTCTCGTCCTCGGGGTCAGTGCACAACGTGGCGCCGGTGATGGGGATGACCCGGTCACGCCAATAGGTCTGCACTTTGTTGCCCAGGGTCGAGGGGGTGTCATAGACCGTAATGTTGGCATCTAACACGCGTCCCTGCATGCCTTCTTCGACGGCGGTCATTGCGCCTAGCACTGCGGCAGCGTCGCCAGGATGTAGGGGTTTGGCGGGCAGCCTGGAGAAAGACCTATCGGCGCGGACCGGGTTCCCGGGCAAGAACAGGCTGAGGGCAAGGCCAAAGGACAGACCACTGAATTTCAGGAAATCGGCGCGGCTGAACGATTGACGGTAAATTGGGGAGGAAGACTGAGTCATCAGTAATGAATATTTACCAGTGTACCAAGCGAAGACCAATAAAACAACCATTCGGCATCATCCGTCTTCAGGTTGACGCAGCCGTGGCTCATGGGCGTACCAAAATTGCTGTGCCAGTAAGTGCCGTGCAGGGCATACCCTTCATAAAAGTACATCGTATAAGGGACGCCGGGCAGGTAGTAATCAGGCCCCCACATCGGCGCGGACTCATACATTGCATAGATATTGTATTGCCCGGTGACGGTGGGATGCAGGTAGGTGCCGGTGGAAACAATGAAGGTTTGCAGTAGGTCGGTCCCTTCGTAGGCGTAGACAAGCTGTTTGCTCAAGTCAACGTCGATCCAGCGCTCATGCTGACCGACATCCGGCATATCCGCCGGCAAGGGATCTTTTGGTTTTTTGGTTTTGGTGGGCTCTGCGGTGGGTGTATCGGTGGGCAGGGCTGTGGGCGTGTCCGTGGGCAGCGGCGTGGCGGTTTCGGTTGGCAGGGCCGTGGGGGTATCAGTGGGCAGGGGCGTCAGGGAGGGTGTAACGGTGGGGGTGTCGCTGGGGAGCGGGGTATCGGTAGGCTTTTCCACCGCCAGCTCAATCAACGGCAAGCTTTGGGCGTAGGCTGGGATGTCAAATGAGTTCTGGAGGGGACCGATCGAGATTGCCACCAGCAGGAGACCAACGATCGCTACAATCAACGTCCACTGCAGGGTGGTGAACTGCAAGCCGCGATGGGCAGGGGCGGTCACAGGTACGGGCTGGGTGACAGGCAGGGCGAGGGCAGCTGAGGTGGCAGAGTGGCTCGCTTGAACGGGCGGGGGCGGCGGAGGCGCGTTCTGGCGCAAGCGCTTGACCGCCCAATGCATGCCCTTGCGGGCACGCTCGGATTGGGGTGCGATCTTGAGAGCGTGCTTTAAGTAATCCACACTGGCGCGGGGATTGGACACCGCGGCCAACCACAACCAGGCATCCTCACGGTCTGGGGCAAGCAGAGCTGCCTTCTGTGCCCAATAGCGCGCCTGGTGGTGGTCGCCAGCCTGGTAGGCGCGCTGCGCGTTGCGCAGAGCCTGGCGGAGAAGGTCGCTATCGCCGGTCATGGGGTGTCCGTCACAGAGGGTGCGATGTCCTCGTTGAGGACATAACACAGGATGCCCGCTACGATGCCTTCGGCTAACAGATCAGGCTGATTGATCAAGATCTCGCGGTCAGCATTCATGAAGCCTACTTCGATGATGGCGGCGGGGGTGCTGCGGTTGATCTCGTAGAAAGCGTGATAATCGGTCATATCCCGGGTGACGCTGCCGGCGTGATAACTCATACCGGTGATGGCGGCATAACGGTCACGCATGCAGTTGGTCAGTCGGGTGGCTTGTTCGGGATAGGTGGTGGACATAGCGGGGGCAATCTTGAAGCCGGTGGCACCTTCGATGTAGACGCACGAGTCGGCATGGATGGAGACCAGGGCCATGCCCAGGTACCCGTTCAGACGGTTGTCAAATTCGGCGAGGAGATCCACCTCATACCCCTCATTCACCAATTTGTCGCGCACGCGGGTGGCGATGTCGAGGTTGATATCCACTTCCTTAATGCCACCCAGCTCATCCGGACAAACCGCACCTACATCTTCGCCATTGCCAGAGTGCCCGGCGACGATGCCAATGACCGGGCGGGCGCGCGGGACCTGGGTGGGGTATTCGGTGGAGACACCGGTTGCCTGCAGCGCCAGGGCGAAATTGAGCTTCTCGGTCAGACTGCTGGGCAGGAGACCTGGCTCGGTCCAGGCGGTGAACAGGGTGGCGAGCAGAAAGGCTACGCCGAGGACGATCTGGAGCTGGTAGATCGCTCCGCGATTGGCCGGACGGGAGACAGGGATTTCGGGGGAAGGAGACTTATCTGAGTTCATTGGTATTGATACTACACTATTTTTGAAGAGATGACAAGAGAAAGGGCAGGTTGTTTTATCTTGACTAGCATCTGTGATGATTGTATGATGGAGGGGGAGGTGCAAAAATGATGCCAGTTAACCATCATTACGGGGAGGAATCGCTCACAGAAGATGAGCGCCGGTATCTGCTCTCATTGGCGCGTCGGGCACTGGAGAACGGCGTGCGTGGGGAACCGCCGCCTGCTTTGCAGGCGGGAGAGCTGACAGACAGCCTGCGCCAGATGGGGGCGTCTTTTGTCACCTTGACTCGCCGGGGGATGCTGCGCGGCTGCGTGGGGGCGCTGGAACCTTACCAGGGGCTGGCAGAGGATGTGCGTGAACATGCCGTTGCCGCTGCTTTGGAAGATTACCGCTTTCCACCTGTACAGGCGGATGAACTCCCCGAGATTTCCATCGAAATTTCGCGCCTGACCGTCCCCAAACCACTGGAATACGAGAACGCGCAGGATATGTTAAGTAAGCTGCGCCCGGGAGTGGATGGGGTGGTGCTACGGGATGGCTACCAGCGGGCAACTTTCTTACCGCAGGTGTGGGAAAAAATCCCTCACCCAGCAGATTTCCTGGGACAGTTATGTCAAAAAATGGGCGCGGCTGCTGATCTATGGAAACGCAAAAAATTGGAGGTGCTGGTCTACCAGGTGGAAGAGTTCGAAGAGGAAGATTAGATGTCGAACAAATCACCAATCGACTGGCGGGTATAGTTCTTCCAAATGGCCTCGCCAATCACCGGTGCGACCGAAAGTGTGGTGATCTTGGGCAATCGTTTCTCTTCGGGCAGATAAACCGTATCGGTGGTGATGATCTCGCGGATTTGGGGGATGGCATCCAGCCGGGCGAGGGCGTTGTTGATAAAAACGCCGTGCGTGCAGATGATCAGGATTTCCTGGATACCGCTGCGGATCAGCAGATTGCTGAGCGTGATCACCGAACCGCCAGTGGCAATCTCGTCGTCATAGATGATCGCACGACGGAATCCCTGGACCTGCTTGGCAATCAATTCCCCGATGTGCACCTCGGTATCCGAGAGACGATTTTTCTCAGCCGAGAGGGATGGCAGATTGAAGTGGCTTGCCAGGCGGGCAGCAGAACCGGCGCGCCCATAATCTGGGGCGATGATAACCGTGTCGGAGGCGCTCAGTGCGAGATTGTTTTTCTCTTCCCATTCACGCAGGTAGTTAATGAA
>JAFGBV010000001.1 GCA_016932955.1 Anaerolineales bacterium
GCCGCTGGTGGTGGTGTGTGCGGGGGCAAAGGCTATCCTGGACTTGCCGGCGACGCTGGAAATGATGGAGACGCTGGGCATACCGGTAGTGGGTTACCAGACAAGCGAGTTCCCCGCTTTTTACTCGACGAGCAGCGGTTTGCCGGTCAGTATTAGGGTCGAGTCGGCAGAACAAGCTGCTGAGATTGCCCGGGCACATTGGGGGCTGGGATGTGAGAGTTCGGTGCTGGTGACAGTCCCGCCGCCGGCGGAAGCTGCGCTGCCGAGGGAAAGCGTGGAGGGGGCAATCGAGACGGCATTGCGTGAGGTGCAGGCACAGGGCATCCGCGGGCAGGCGGTTTCTCCCTATTTACTCAGAAGGGTGAGTGAATTGACTGAGGGGAACAGCCTGCAAGCAAACCTGGCATTGTTATTGAACAATGCGCGCGTGGCTACGCAGATTGCTGCAAATCTTTAATTGATCCAGGATAAGGAAACAGGAGGCTTAGCCCCCCTGTCTTCCATTTTAGTAAGGCAGTGGTGTGTTCGTTGGCTGTTTGGTGGCAGTCGGCTTGGTCGGCGCGGGGGTATAGGTCGGCGCGTGGGTAGGCACGGGCGTGGGAGGCGCGGGGGTGAAGGTGGGGGCGTTGGTGTTAGTGGCAGTTGGAAAGATCGTGCCGATGGTGGGAGATGGTAGCGGTGTCTGGGACGGCTGGCGGGTATCTGAGGGCCGTGGAGTGCTCGTTGGCTGGAGTGTATAAGTGATGGTGGGTGAGGGTGTCTGCGTCCGCGTGGGCGTGGGCGTCTGGCTGGGCACCGGAGTGGGTGGGTCACCTTGCACGGTGAAGCGTCCAGAGACTTTCCAGGTCAGTCCGAGAAAGACTTGAACTTCGTATTCACCGGGCAGCCATTTATAGGCTTCAGGCTCCCAATCTGAATAGCCGAGCCCCCCGGTGCCGCCTTCCCAGGGCACCGTTTCGAAGTGCACCAGTTCGGTGCCAAAGTACCAGATGGCGGTCCACTGTGAGCCAGGGATCATCTGATCATAGGAGAACAAGGCGTACATGTGCCCGACCGGGTTGGTAAAGACCTCACTGGCGGCGATTGGCTGCCAGTTTTCATCCAACCCCTGGGTGAAGATGAGCGAGCTGAAGACTGTTTCCGGGTTGGGGGTGACGACACTTTGGAACTGCGCCTCGACAGCCAGCGGGACGTGGGGGGTAGGGGTGATGGTGGGCGTGTCCGATACGGAGGGTGTTGGGGTGATGGTCGGCGTAAGTGTGATGGTAGGCGATAGCGTGATGGTGGGGGTGAGCGTGACGGTAGGTGTCTGAGTGAGCGTTGCGGTAGGTTCGTAGAAACTGTAAATGAGCGGCTCGGCAAATGAATTTAGCAAGAAGGCAACAACGATCAGGATCAATGCCAGGAAGATCATCCGCCAGCCGCGTACAATGCGCTCGCGGCGCATACGGAAGAATTTGAGCGTTCGTCCTTTTTGGATGGAACGATACCCAGCGATGGCGCTGAGTACGACGAAGATTATGGCAAGGATGGTCGCTGTTTGAACAGCGGTGTGGATATCGAGATTCATATCCTGTCCGGATCAGGCTGGACTAAAAGGCCTGCGAGACTCTGGTGGTATCCTTTTCGACCGGGTTTCGCAGTGTGCCCAACCCATCGATAGTGACTTCAACCACGTCACCAGCGCGCAGCGGGGAAACACCGGAAGGCGTACCGGTCATGATGATATCGCCCGGTTCGAGGGTCATGATCGAAGAAGCAAAAGCGACTAACTGGTCCACACGAAAAACCATATCATGCGTGGATGCCATCTGGCGCATTTCGTCATTGACCGAGCAGGTTATCATGGCATCGGTAGGGTCAAATTCCGTCTCCAGCCAGGGACCCAGGGAACAGAAGGTGTCGAAACCCTTGGCACGTGTCCACTGCCCATCCCGGCGCTGCAAATCGCGTGCAGTGACATCGTTGCCGGCGGTGTAGCCGAGTATATAATTGCTGGCATTCTCTGCAGAAATCCATCGGCCGCGCTTGCCGATTACCACCACTAACTCTGCTTCATGTTCCACTTGCTGCGATTGAGGAGGCATCAGGATAGTTTGCCCTGTGCCGATCACAGAGGAAGGGGGTTTAAGGAACAGCAGCGGCACATCGGGTACTTCAGCATCGTGTTCTTTGGCATGGGCGGCGTAGTTGCGTCCAACACAGATGATCTTGCCAGGCATGATGGGAGAGAACAACCTGACACTCTCAAGAGGCAAGCTGGCTTCCAGGCGGCGGAACTCACCAAAAGGCGTGCCTTCAACTTCGCCAACCATATTTTCATACACCCAGCCATAACGAACCGGGTCGTTCTTGATCTGGTATCTGACAAATCGCATAGGGTTTACTCAGCGTTTTCTTGGATACGTTGGGTGATCTCATCAATTGCCTGTTCGGCGCCAGCGAAGCGTTCGGCATAGACCCACAGGAGCGCTTCGACCAACACATAGATCATGACGCTGGTGATGACCATGCCTGTGCTGGTAGAGGGGCGTTCGAGGGCTGCCAGGACGACATCAGCAGAACGAGCCGAAGGGAGAGATGCGACGGCGACAATGGCGGCGGTGTGGATGCCGCGGGCGCGCGCTTCAGAGAGTGAGCGAGCGATATATGGAGACTGACCGGCGACGTCGATGGCCAGCAGCAAATCTTGTGGAGTTGCAGTATGGATGGTACGGGCGAGGTCAGCCACGCCTGATCGGGCGATGTAAATGGGGAAACCACCTTGCTCTAGGAAGTAAGCCAGGTTATAAGCGGCAGGTTGAGCCGGCGGTTCGACGAGCACGATAATGCGGCGCGCCTGTCCGATCTCCTGAACCAGTTTTTCAACGGCATCTGTATCCAGTGAGATGCGGGTTTGCTCGAGCTCCTCTACGAGTTCCTGAATGGCATGGTTGACCACGCCAGGGACAGAATCGGGCACCTCTGCCTGTTGAGGACGGATAAGTAAGTCGCGGCGGACCTTGTCGCGAATCTCACGCAGCAGCTCGGGGTAGCCCTTGTAACCGAGGTGCTGAGAGAAGCGCACCACAGTGGCAGCATCCAGATTGAGTTCATGGGCCAGTTCGCTGGCGGTCATAAAGGAGGCTTCAATGTATGAATCCAACAGGAAATCTGCCAGCTTGGCGAAGCTTTTGGACATTCCTGGTCGTTCATGACGGATACGTTCCTCATAAGTCAGCATGGATGCCTCCAATTCGCAACATACATTGTATAAAGTTTATCACAGAGTCAGAAAAAAAAGCAATGGATGTTGCGTAAATCCCCTGTGCAATCAAGAAAACTGCGGTATAATCAGCCCACCCGGGCGGGTAGTTCAGTCGGTTAGAACGCTTCTCTTACACAGAAGAGGTCGCAGGTCCGAGTCCTGTTCCGCCCACAGCCCCTCTCCAGAATCAGGAGAGGGGATTTTTGTGAAATTGTTCCAACGTGGGAGGATTCTAGTCTTCTCCATGTGGTAAGATTGAATGAACACACATGTTGAAAGTTGAGGTTAATTGTTGGTGAAGATTGCGCAACGGATAAAGCGAAAATTTGGGCAACACCTGAACAGCGCACCTCCTGCATGGTCTGGGCTGGTGGTGACTGTGTTTCTGGTGGCACAATTGTATGTATTGATGGAGTGGGTATTCTTAGCGACCAAGCCATCCTTTCTCAATATGTTCTCATTCCCGGATAAACTTGGGATACTGTTCACCACTGGAGCATCGGCAGCAGGCGTCAGCTTGTTTGGGTTGGGGGTGGTCTATCTGATTGGACGGACTGTCCGCCTGCGCCGTTACCCACAGGGATTCTTCTGGCTGGCGAGTCTGCTGCCGGCGGTGATTTTGGCGGCGCTCCTGCTCTTGATGCTGGATAACTTTACATATACGCTATTTTCATTCGGCATTGCCACCACCCAGGGAATTGGGCGTGCATTGTATGTCGCGCTTTTCCTGGCACTGGTAGGCTGGTCGGCATGGCAAGTGACGGGAATAGCGGCATCCTTCCAACGCTGGCTGGTCTCGTTAGCAAGGCGGAGGTCGGTGTGGATTGGGATGGGCGTGTGGTTAGCAGTTGGATTGGTGCTAATCATGACCAGCGAACGGACCGACAAAGCAGGGTTGGCGCTGGATGTCAGCGGTGAAATCCCCTCCAGCCGCCCGCACATCATCTGGATTACCGCGGACGGCGTCAGTGCCTCCCATGTATCGTTGTATGGTTACGAGCGAGATACTACCCCCAACCTGCGCGCCCTGGCAGAAAGCTCATTGGTGGCAGAGAATGTTTTTACGAATGCCAAGAACACCCTTGGTTCGTTGACTTCTATGTTCACCGGCAAGCCGGCGCTCGAGACGCGCGTGATGTACTCGCC
>JAFGBV010000213.1 GCA_016932955.1 Anaerolineales bacterium
AACAATCCCCGCCACACATCCTGGATGTGTGGGAGCATACGTTAGATGTAATCAAACGCCTGGAAGCGATCCTGGAAGTTCTGGCGCCGGCTTATGATCCTGATAAGGCTGCCAGTCTCATCTTGGGTCTGGTTGTGTTGCGCCTGGGGCGCTACAGGCAGCAGATACAAGCGCATCTGAGCGAGTCTCTCAACCCGAACCGCACATTGCGTTCCTTGCTCTTCTTTGCTGCCCTTTACCATGATGTTGGTAAGCCAGAGACGCGCACACAACAGCCTGATGGACGCGTGCGTTTTTTTGAGCATGACCAGCTAGGGCAGATACTGACCTCAACACGGGCGCAGGCTTTACACTTGAGCAATGTGGAGATCGAGCGATTGAAAGTGATCGTGCGCCATCATATGCGCCCCCTCTTGTTAGCGCAGATGGATGAGCTGCCCAGCCGGCGTGCAATCTATCGCTATTTTCGTGATACGGGGCCGGCTGGTGTGGATATCTGCCTGCTCTCTTTGGCAGATACCCTGGGAACCTATGGCGCCAGCCTGCCGCAGGAAGTATGGGCCAGGCAGTTGGATGTGATTCGCTTGCTACTGGAGGCATGGTGGGAGAAACCCAGCGAAAATATAGCCCCCCCACCGCTGCTGAATGGGCGGGATTTAATAGAGCAGCTCGGTTTGCAGCCCGGGCCGTTAATTGGGCAGTTGTTGGAGGCGATCCGTGAGGCGCAGGCTTCTGGTCAGGTGACTACGCCTGAACAAGCAATCGCCCTGGCAGAGCGATTGCAGGGCGATTGTAGCGGGGAACTGGTTGAGCCAGATCAAGGGTAAATCTCGTCCAGGTAGGGTAAATAATAGGCGCGGCATCCTAATGGATGCGAGCAGGATTCAACAGGCAGGCGGGGTGCTTTATCTTTTGGGTAAGTGCCCACGAGATTTTGACAGGCTGGGCATGCATCGGCGGGAGCAATCACAACCACATATTTGACGCGCGGGTTCTCCTGTATTTCCTTGAGAGCTCTGGCTGCACTTGAGTTTTCCCAATTTTCCTCCACGCGGTCCGTAATCCGAAAGACCTTATTGTCAGCAGGGTTTTGTTCAGGCATACAATGCCTCCTAAATAATATGATTATGGATGACCACACTTCACGAAGAGCCCCGGCGCCAGTGAGATACTGCGGGGCGCATCATGCAGCCACAATTCTAACCTAAGATTGCTCAGAATCAAAGTGAAATCTCGCACAAATTCATGGCATTTGACCTTGTGAGAGCCCTGCGCCTTCTTCCCATTTGGCTTGCGCAAAGCTATAACTGAGGATATGATATGTCAATAAAGGGAGAGATATGAACTCAAGAGTGCCGTGCCCTCAGTGTGGTCGTCTTGTGGAGCCTCGCGAGCGCCTCTGTCCTCATTGTGGTGTTGTTCTGGCGCGCGCCGCCGCGCTGGCTGAACAGGCGCTAAAAACTGCAATGGTCACCGAGGAGGCTGAGCCGATTGCGCCAGAGATCCTGGTTCCGCGCCTTGGCGAGTATCTGATCGAACGCGGCGTGTTGACCCAGGAGCAATTACAGGTTGCGTTGAGTTATCATGGTGAGCTGAAATCCAGGGGGCAATCCCGCCTGATGGGGCAGGTGCTGCTTGAGTTAGGGCTTGTTGACCGGGAGATGCTCGATCAGGTGGTCACGGAACAGATCCTTGAACTGCAAAATGCGTTGCAGCGCTCGAATCGCCAATTAGAAGAACGTGTTCGCGAGCGCACGCTTGCATTGCAAACAGCGATTAGCAAGCTCTCTGAGCTGAACCAGTTAAAATCGAATTTCATCTCCAATGTTTCTCATGAGTTGCGCACGCCTCTTACCCACATAAAAGGTTATCTCGATCTGATCATGGATCAGGCACTTGGGCCGCTGACCCAAGAGCAGATGGACGCGCTTGCAGTAGTCATCCGTTCTGAACAGCGCCTGGAAGAATTAATCGAAGAATTGCTGCAATTTTCTCTGGCAGCCAGCGACGATCTATTTTTGCGGATTGCGCCTGTCGATTTGCATAGTTTGGTTAGCACATGCGTGGCCAAGTCTGCCGAAAAAGCCAAGAAGCGTAACATTAACTTGCAGGCGAACCTGTGTGCGGTCGTGCCAATGGTGAATGGCGACGCCGAAAAGTTAAGCTGGGTGGTGATGGAATTGATCGATAACGCAATTAAGTTCACCACTCCAGGCGGTCAGGTGCAAGTCGATCTTGAGCGCCAGGATGACCGAGCGGTCGTTTTGGTTAATGATACAGGGGAAGGTATTGCCCCTGGAAAGATGAAAGAGATATTTGAGCCATTTCACCAATTGGACAGCTCAAGCACGCGTCGCTTTGGCGGGGTGGGGTTGGGGCTTTCCTTGGCGCGTAGGATCATTGAGGGCCATGGAGAGGTTCTTGAGGTGCAATCAGAGCTGGGCAAGGGCTCTCGTTTTTCATTTAGCCTGCTGGCACTTGAAACTTGAGATGGAAAAGGAGAACAGCGTTCCCAGGGGGTTGCGCCCTCAAGAGTTAGAGGCTGTTTACGCGATCAGCACAGCGATCGCACAATCGATCAACCTGGATGTTGCGCTGGATCAGATTGTCAAACTCACTCGCCCGGTCTTTATCTTCGATAACATGGTCTTGTACCTGGCCCAGGGGGATGATCTGGAACCTGCCTATGCGCGTGTAATTGGGCGCGGCCGCTCGGCAGAGGCAGACCTGGCATGGGGCGAGGGGATTGCGCGAGAGGTGTTGCAATCACAGAGAACGGTCGTACGCCAGGAGAAATTATCCGATTGGGAGACTGAGCGCCTCTCATGGCGGGAGTTTGTTGGCCTGTTGCTTTTTGGGGACCAACCCTTAGGGTCTTTGGTGTTTGGCCGTTTTGGCGGTCCCTCGTATGCCGAAGATCAGGTTCGCCTGGCAGAGTTCATCGCCTCCCAGATCTCAAAATTGTTGGAGCATCAGACACTTGTTGAACAAGTCGCCGAATTAGAAGCGGAGAGGCGCCTGCGAAAATTACAGTCAGATTTCATCGCCACGGTATCACACGAATTAGTTACCCCACTCGGATTTATAAAGGGCTATGCTACAACGCTGATGCGCCAGGACGCCAATTGGGATAGTGCAACCCAGCGTGAATTTCTTACCGTGATCAGCGAGGAAGCCGATCGCTTGCGAGATCTGATTGATGATTTGCTGGATTCGTCTCGTTTGCAGAGTGGGGCGATGCGGATGCAATATCAACGCATTGACCTAGAGCAATTGTTACAGGAAGTAGTTTTACGCGAAATCAACCGTACAGCCGGCCAGGTAATCCAGATCCAGTTGCGACCTAGCGCCATTGCCTGGGTAGATCCTATTCGCATTGCCCAGGTGTTTGAAAACCTGTTCAGCAACGCGGTCAAATATGCTCCTGGCTCACCGATATATGTTGGTTTGGAATTAGAGAATGGGTTTTTCCACATTACAGTCAAAGATCAGGGTCCTGGTATCGCACCGGAACATATTCCACATCTCTTTGAGCGTTTTTACCGTGTTGTCAAGCCTGAAACCCAAGTTCACGGAACGGGATTGGGCCTGTTCATCTGCCGTCAAATCGTTGAAGCCCATGGCGGGGAGATCAGTGTTCAATCAGAAGTAGGCTATGGAACCACTTTCCATGTTCGCTTGCCTGTCGAGAGACGCGAGCAGCCAGACTCCTTGCAGGAGGCAAAACCATGAGTACACGTGTTTTGATTGTTGATGATGAGCCACGTTATGTACGCCTGATGCAAGCCAACCTTTCTGTCGCAGGGTACACGGTGTTGGAAGCCAGCAATGGGCAACAAGCCGTCGAAATGGTCGCCAAGGAAAAACCCGACTTGGTACTGATGGATGTGATGATGCCCATCCTCGGTGGCTTTGAAGCTTGCGAGCGCATTCGAGAATTCTCTTCTGTGCCGGTCATTATTGTCACCGTTAAAGGCGAAGAGCAAGATCGTGTGCGTGGTCTGGACCTGGGAGCGGATGATTATATTATCAAGCCCTATTCTGCAAATGAGCTATTAGCCAGGGTGCGGGCAGTACTGCGGCGTGCTGAACAGACTAAGGTCGCGATGCGCCAACCAGAATTTTGGCATGGGGATTTACGCATTGATCTGGCGCGAGCTGAAGTCTTTATTGATGAGCACATGGTTTTCTTGTCAGCAACCGAATACAGGATATTGCTTCAGTTAGCCCAAAATGTGGGTAAGGTGCTGCCCGCGGAGCAGCTCCTCAAGGATGTATGGGGGGATGAATACACTACGGATAAGGAAATCCTATGGGTGAGTATCTCGCGACTGCGCCAGAAATTGGAGCGTGACCCCCGCAATCCGCGCCATATCCACACCCGTTCAGGGGTGGGGTATATCATGCCAGAGTTCGATTAGCATTTAGCTTGCCGTAAACATCATGGATTTGGGAAATTTTGCTATAATGGTGAAAACACTGGGAAGGTGCTGGAATGATGACTAACCCTATTATGATAACTATCCGTGGAAAACGCCTGGGTGTGCTGATTCGGGACGCGCGCCTGGTATCCAGTAAAAGCCTGGAGGATTGCGCCCATGCAATGGGCATTTCTGTGGCCAGATTGAAAGAATATGAATATGGGGATAGCTCACCATCGCTTCCAGAATTAGAATTGCTAGCATATTATCTTAAGATCCCTCTGGAACATTTCTGGGGCAAAGAGCTTCTCTCTGATGGTGGCGATGGAAAAGAACCGGACATTGACCCTCAGCAGATTACCTCGCTACGCCAGCGCTATATTGGTGCTTTGCTCCGCAAGATACGCACCGATGCTGGTATAGAATTGGCTGACCTGGCGGAAAAGTCCGGTATTTCTGCTGAGGAGCTAGATGCCTGTGAATTAGGTGATCAGCCGTTACCGATACCGCTCCTGGAAGTCCTTGTAAGTGGGCTTGGTACTTCTATGCGTGAGTTCGAGGATCGTCACGGGCTTGTGGGATCCTGGTCGATGCAGCAACGCGCCTTGCGCGATTTTGCTGATCTGCCTCTAGAGCTGCAATCCTTTGTTTGCAAGCCAATCAACCGCCCATACCTGGAGCTAGCCCAGCGCCTCAGCGAGATGTCAGTAGAGAAGTTGCGCTCGGTTGCAGAGGGCTTGCTCGAAATTACTCTATAGCGTGTTTTCCTTATTCTCCGAAAATGGATGCGCTGCTGGATCCCCGCCAACTGGTAGATGAAGGTCAATCGTTATACCAACGCGGGGATTATTCTGCTGCCGCGCGTGCTTTTCAGGCGGCAGGGAGTGGCTTTCTCACGCAGGGTAAGTCTCTGGATGCTGCAGAAATGGCGAATAATGCAAGTGTGGCTTTGCTCAAAGCTGGAGATGCTCCCGGCGCGCTACGGGCTGTGGAGGGGACAGATATGCAGTTCGCCCAAGCCGGTGATCTGCGCCGCCAGGGCCTGGCGCTGGGAAACCTGGGAGCAGCCCTGGAAGGGGTCAACTGCTTACCAGAGGCTCTCGAGGCATACCAGCAATCTGCGGAGCTGCTTCAGCAGGTTGGCGAAAAGGAGTTGCGCGCCCATGTCATGCAATCGCTCTCTGCCCTGCAATTGCGCATGGGAAAGCCTCTGGAGGCATATGGCTCCATGTATGCAGGTGTGCATGGGATGGAAAAGCCCAAGCTGCGGCAGAAATTGCTCAAGACCTTAATGGAAATACCATTCAAGTTGTTCAACCGTTCTTGAGGCGGTCGAACAATATTATCTTTAGCTGCATTACAAACGGACTGATCTCGCAGGAGATACTAAAATCACAATGGAGGAACCAATGGAAGGCGTTTTAGCATCTGGCATTTGTGTTGTCGTGGGGGTTGTATTTGTGTTGATTGTGCTGGCATTTTCAGCGATCAAGCTGCTTTACCAGTACGAGCGCGGCGTGGTGTTCACACTGGGTAAGTATTCAGGAACGCGCAACCCAGGTCTCACCTTTATCATCCCACTAATTCAGAACATGCGCCGGGTCGATATGCGCATCAAAACTGCCGATATCCCCCGCCAAGAAGTGATGACCAAGGATAATATCCCCATGTTGGTCAACGCGGTGGTGTATTTCAAGGTGGTTAACCCCGAAGATGTGATCATCAAGATTGAGGATTACGTTTTTGCGGTGCGGCAATACACCCAGGCAGCGCTGCGCGATGTAATTGGTAACAGCGAGATGGACTTTGTATTGACTGAGCGCGAGAAGATCGCCGAGAGCATCAAGGATATTGTGGATGCCGAGACCAGCGGTTGGGGTGTGGATGTTGAGTCGATCAAGATCCAGGAGGTTGAACTGCCTGCAGAGATGAAGCGCGCCATGGCAAAGCAGGCTGAGGCCGAGCGCGAACGCCGTGCTATGATCATCAACTCGCAAGGCGAGCTTTCCGCTTCAGAAAACCTGGCTCAGGCAGCCGAAACCCTTGCCCGGAGCAATGGAGCACTGCACCTGCGCACCCTGCAGACCATCCGCGATATTGCGGCAGATCCATCGGAGAAGATCATCCTCTTTGTTCCCTCCGACCTGGGCAGCACACTGGATTCCCTGGTGGTAAAGGGGAAGAAAGAATAATCGGCGACTATGCTAGACGCCAAGATTCGCTATTTGCAGATTGCCTACAACTACGATCTGGGGTTGGTGCAGCGCACGCTGCCTGGACTGCCCCACAGCGACCGCATCCTTGTCGAGGCAGGCACGCCATTTATCAAAAATGAGGGCATGCGCGGGGTGCGGGCGATACGCGCACTGTGGAAGGGTTACATCGTAGCAGATATGAAGACGGTAGATGGTGCGGTGGGCGAGGTGAATATGGCGCGGGCGGCGGGAGCAAATGCGGTGACGATGATCGGCAATTCACCGCCCGAAACGTTGAACCTCTTCGTTGAGCGCTGCCGCGAGTTGGGCGTGGACTCAATGGTGGATATGCTTGGGGTGAAAGACCCTCTCGATACATTGCGTCACTTGACCGCGCCCCCCAATGTAGTCATCTTGCACCGTGGCCGGGATGAAGAGAACACGCGCGGCAAAGTGATCCAATACCGGCATGTGAATCGCATCCGCAGCAAATTCGATGTGCTGATTTCTGCTGCTGGAGGTGTTGACTTGAAGGAGGCGCGTAGCGCTATCTTCAACGGCGCCAGCATTGTGGTGGTCAATATTGTTCACCCAAGTGATCCCTGGGAGGGCATTCCGGCTAATAAAAATGTCGCCGAGGTGGCGCGCGAATTCCTAGCCAAAATTGAGTAAATTATAGCGTTCCCTTATACATGCCGCCGTCTACGGTAAGCATCACACCGGTAATGTAAGATGCCGCGGGTGAGAGCAGGAAGATGGCGGCGTTGGCAAACTCTTCCGGACGGCCCATTCTTCCTAATGGGCTGTCCTTTGCCTGGCGGGCGATCTCTTCTTCGATGGTGGTGTTGTTGAGCCGGGCGCGGTGCGCCATCAGCTCGTAGACACGCTCGGTTTCTGTCCAGCCTGGCAGGATTGAATTAAAGCGGATGCCTTCTGGTCCTAATTCCAGCGCCAGCGACTTGGTCAACCCAACCGTCGCTGCGCGCACGCTGTTGGAGAGCACCAGGTTGGGTATGGGCTGTTTGACAGAGTATGAGGTGATCGTGAGTACACTGGCACAGGATGATTGTCGCAGGGCAGGCAGCGCAGCGCGGATGAGACGCACATGACTGAGCAGGGAAAGTTGGATGGCTTGCTGCCAGATGGCCTCATCGAATGTCTCGAATTGGCCTGCGGGCGGGCCTCCCGCATTGGTCACCAGCAAGTCTAGCCCGCCCAGCGCTTCGACCGCCTGGTGGACGAGAATCTTTGCTGCCTCGGTATCAGCAACATTCCCTGCCAGGGGAATGATCTTGCGGGCGGTTTCCTTGTGTATCTGCTCGGCAGCTTTTTCCAGGTTCTCAAGGCTGCGGCTGTTGATGGCTACATCACAGCCCTCTCCAGCCAGCCCGCGTGCAACTGCATATCCCAGCCCACGGCTTGCGCCGGCGACCAGGGCGCGCTTACCCTCCAGCTGTAAATCCATTTTCGGTACTCCTTAACGCTGGCAACCCTGTTCTCAGCGGATTTCTACTTCATCGGCGATCACGGTAATATCAGGCCAGTTATGCTCTACCCAGCGTGTGATGGTCTGCAGTGAGCGCATGACATGATTGTTCTCATTGCCTAGAACAGCGCAGCCCAAAACAGCCTCTCCCCAGCGATCCATGTGATCCATCTCTGCCACCGAGGCATTGAACTCACGGTGCAGGCGCGCCAGCAGCGGCTTTAGGCGGCTGCGTTTCTCCTTGAGAGAGAGGCACCCGGGTAATAAGACATGAAGCGTAAGCAAACCTACAGACATCGTGCTTTCAAGTATAATATGACATGATGAAGAATGACAATGCTTTACGTGCATGGGTTTTGACAATTGGTTTGCTTCTGATTGTCGCTGTAGCCGCGATCATCGGTATTGCGCTGGTAAACCGTGCCGCCCGGCAAGCGCAGCAAGCCCTGCAACCAGTGAACGATATGACCAGCAACCTGGGCACTCAGGTTGCCAATGTGCTCAACCCTACGCCGACTGTTTTACCGGATCCGGTGACGGTAGTATATCAGGTGCGCACACTGGCGCGCCTGGAGACCATCCAATACTCTGTAGAGAAGGTGATCACTGCGGAGGTGGGGCAGGATGTATTTGCGCCGCTGTTTGGCGATAAGTTGCTCTTTGTAGCGCACGGCATCGTCATCGCGGGTGTAGATATGATGAAGATTGGGCCTCAGGATATGTGGCTGGAAAATGGCGTGCTGTACGTGCGCCTGCCTGAGCCGGAAGTTTTCATTGCTACGCTGGACAATGAGAAATCTTATGTCTATGACCGAGATACGGGTATCTTTACCCACGGGGATGTAAACCTGGAAACGACAGCCCGCCAGGTGGCAGAGGATGAGATCGAGAAGGCAGCCCTGGAAGATGGGATTCTGGAGCAGGCGCGCACCAACGCCGAGGTATATATCGAGCGCCTGTTGCGCGACCTGGGCTATGACGAGATTGTCTTCTTAGAGCCAGAAACCCAGGAATAGGGTTGATCAAATCAATAAATCATTGAGCATCTAAATACGCTCTGTCCAATCGGGATGAGCGTATTTTTCTTTCACCAGTTGTGCGGCGCGCTCGTGTTCAGCGGGGGTGAGCTCAGCGGGTAGCAGCTCCAGGTTCAGCGTATTCTGGAATGCGCTGATGAAAGCTTCTGCTGCCTGCTGCCACGTGACTGGCTGGCCCAGCACTTCCTGAACAGTGCATGCCCGACTGTGCAGCCGCTGTGCAGCCACTTGGCGGGACAGCTCGTCGGGAAAGACCAGAGCCTGGGTGATGCGTCCCAGGTCGCCGTACAAAGGCAGCGTACCGTGTTGGAGAACCCCTTCCTTGCGCCGCGCCTGGGCGCTGCCGATCAGCTTGCGCCCGCCAACCGTGATTTCGTAATTTGAAGGCACTTCAAAACACACCGGCCCTTTGCTGGTGGAATTCTCTTGCTCTGCCTGGGATTGAGCAGGCAGATCGAGCAGGTGCAGGGCAGCCAGCAGCGCTTGAGAGAGGCAACGATAGCTCTCCAGCACGCTGCCCGCCAGGCGTGGCTCGCTTAGCGGGCCGATCACTGCGTAGGTCAGCTCATCGGTGTGGAGGATGGCGCGCCCGCCAGTGGGGCGGCGCACAACGTCCCATCCGTTGTGATGCAGGGTAGTCAGGTCAACATCGCTGTAGGGTTGTGCATAACCCAGGGAGAGGCAAGGTGGTTCCCAGGCATACATGCGCAGAGTCGGTAGCACCTGCCCGCCTCCTGCAGCTTCCAGGATAGCCTCATCGACAGCCATATTCCATGCGCCAACAGCAGGTGAGTGCTGTATCACGCGCCATGTTGCTCGGGGGAATGTGCCTGGATCAGATAACATGTTTCTTCAGGGATGGCCTTATCCTTCCACTATGAATGGGATGGATCAAGGATAGGGATTCGTTGTTTCGGTGGGCGTCGGCGACACGGTGGGCGTATCGGTTGCTGTGGCGTTCGGATCAGGCGTGTTGGTCATGGTTGGCGTGCCGGTGATGGTCGGCGTGATGTTAGGGTCTGGGTATTCGGTTTCGGTGGGCGTGGGTGTGATGGTGCGGGTGGGTGTGGGAGGCAAAGGCCTCAGTTCCAGTTTGCGTCGCGCGAGATATGTGTAGGGGCTATTCGCGCTATCTCGCCAAAGGTATAGATATGCGTTTAAAGCGCTCCCACTCTCGCCAGACATTTCGTAAGCCAGTCCAAGCAGGTAATAAAACTGATCGCACACACCAAAGGCTTTGCAATCACCTAAGAAGCGCGGCGAGGCTTGCAGCTCAAGCAAACGCTCAATTATTTGACCGACTGGTTCGCCAGAAAAGAAGGCGAGCTTGATCTCGTTGATTCCATCCGGTATGACGGTGGGTAATGCCAGCGTCACCTGCACGTGAGTCAGGTAAGCCTGATCGCCTGCAGGAGAGAAGTCCAGGATAAAGCCTTTGCCGCGTTCAAGCTGCACGATTGCAGAGTCGCTCTCCGGTTCGGCATAGAAAGGCTCTGGCAGGCTGACCTCATAAACCTGCACGAAAACCGCCTGCGCGCTGTCGCCCACTTTGACCAGTATCCAGAATTCCAATTTTTCATCGGGGCGCGGGCGGATGGTCACCCAGCGCTCATCAATTCCATCACGGTCAAAGTCAAAATAGCCGCTGGCGCGTGTTTCGATATCATTCTGCTGCAGATAATCAAGCAGCAGGGAGGGGTCGTCAAGTCCACTGAATTGTGCCATGCTCTGGATGGCCTGGCGCAGGTTACAGTAAGGGGCAACCTGACAGGCGCGGAATAGATCGGCCGGGGCTTGGTAGATCGTCAGGAACTCGTTGGCTTTTTCGATCCACTGGCTATCTGGAGTGACTGGATTACTGATGATCTCCTCCAGGGTGCGGCGTGCCTCCAGCTCATGCCCGCTCAGAGCATGGTAAATGCCCAAGCGGAAGCGCCAGGCATCCTGCGCGTCGGCCGGGTATGGATTGCCGCTTGGATCACTGGATGGAGGCCAATATTCCAGGAGCGGTTCAGCCAATGCCAGCGTAAGCGGCGCTCCCCAAGCCAGGGCGGCGTGATCAATGGTGGTCTCGCATTCTCCCCGGGCTGTTGCTGGATTCTCGAGGGCATATTGCAACGGGTATCCGACCATCTGTCCACCATCCCAGCCATACACTCGGGTAGAGAGCACCGGGCAAGCGGGGAAGAAGTGGGCGAACATTTGCAGATCGCTGCCGCCGTCCTGGTTTGTCTCTACAAGGAAGGTTGTCTCAGAATCGGTGCCGAAATCGAGAGGCATTTCAGGGCTGAAAGAGAGTGGGAGGGGGGGAACCTGGCTGAGGTCAAACACATTTGGAAATTGGAGGAAATTCTCACCTTGGCTGGTGGAACGGTAGATCACCAGTTCTTCAATGCTATCGCCAGTCAGATCGCCCAGGGTAAAGGCGGTTTGGTGCTGGGTGAGGAAATCGAAATCAGTGACCAGGGGAAAAACCTGTGCGCCGCTGGGCAGCTCAACGAGGAAGAGATAGGCGCTACCTTTGCCGCTGATCTCGATCAGGCGGCGGCTGAGCTCGCCGGGCTGGAGTGGCAGTGTGTAAACAGTTAGCACCAGATTGCTCTCGTATCGGGCAAACCAATCTGGCAGATCATCCACGCGTACCTGGCCTGAGTTGACTGATTCCATAATCAGGCGCGCATACTCTACGGAAGCCACCGGATCATTGATATGGGCGAGGGTTACAGCCCTTTCCCACTTCCAGCCTTCTGCGGCAATGGCGTCGGGGAAGCGCAGTAGCGCCTCGCTCAGCGCATCTGCAAGGCCGCGGTACCATGCAGCTTCAGCGGTGAGTTCTGTTTTGACCCGCAGCAGTTCGAGGGAGTATTCGGCGTCGGCTAGTTCCCATTTTGTGACCAGGCGGTAACGGGCATTATCGGCAAGCGGGACGGCCTGAGGAAGGGTAGGTAGCCTGGTGGGGGTGACGGTGATCGTGGCGGTGGGGGTTTGGGTGGCAGTACCAGAGGGTTGCAACGTCCAGGTAGGGCGCGGAGTGCGGGAGGGGGTAACCGTCAGTGTGGGTGTTGCTGTGATGGTGGCAGTCAGGGAGGGAATGTTGGGTGGTGGGGTGGAAGTGGGCGTAACGGGCTTATTGCTGATGGTATTGTAGAGCATCCCGGTGAGCATGGCGCCGGTAATGCCTAAAAGCACCAGCATCGCTGGTAGCAGGCATGCTTGCAGCTTGTTCTTAGACGGCTGAGACGGCGGCGCCATGGAAATATTGTACCACTACGGCTCAGGCAACCGCATCCTCGAACTCGGTCTGAACCTGGGGGATAAGATTCTCCGCAAGCGGAAGGAGAGGAGGGCGAACCGCCCAGCGGGGGAAGGCATGCTGTTCAGCCAGCAGGGCTTTGAGAAGCGGGGGCATGGGCGGATAGCGGTCGAGGGTCGCCCGTCCGGCGCTCAGGCGCGCCTGGGCTGCCTCGTCCAATGTGCCAACCAGGAAAGCATCCCAGACCTGGCGCAGCAGGGGAGAGAGCAAGTTTGCCACGGCAGTGATGCAGCCCGATGCCTGCGCCTGGAGGGCAAGGCTGAAGAGACGCTCATTGCCGGTGAGGACGAGCAAGTCTTCGCCAAATCTTACTCCAAGCTGGCGGGCTGTCTCCGGGTCGCCTGACGAGTCTTTGAGGCCAGCGAAGCGCTGCGGGTGGGCATCTTTGAGCCGGGCGAGCAAGTCTAGCGATAGATCCATGCCAGTTTGGGGAGGAATGTGATAGGCCAGCAACGCGCCACCAGATGGAACGGCCTGGTGGATGAGCTGGTCGAACCAGGCTTGTAAGCCGTTTTGGCTGGCTTTGCGGTAGTAATATGGTGGGAGAACAACCACGCCGTCACAGCCGATCTCGAAGGCGGCGCGAGTGAGGTCGATGGTTTCTTGCAGGCTGGGAGTTCCTGTGCCTGCCAGGAGGCGCAATTGGGGGTAATCCTGGCGCGCTTGTTGGGCGGCGCGCAGGATGGCGAGACGCTCTGCTGGGGAGAAGGAAGGCCCTTCACCGGTGGTTCCGAGAAGCAAGACGCCGTGGCAGCCTCGTTGGGCGAGGAAGTTGAGCAAGCAGGGGAGCTGCTCGAGGTCTGGTGCGCCATCGGAGCGGATGGGGGTGACGGCTGCGGCATACACGCCGCGCAGATGCTGGTAAGGGTGCATGGAGAGATTATACCCGTAATTGACTTCCGACTTGGGGTGTAGGTCAGGGGTGGTGATGGGACTTTGATCGATCAAGGTGCAGGGTCGAAGTAGATAGGATTGGAGAGCAACGCCGGGAGCATGGGCAGGCCAGGGATGAAGGAGCGCAAGATCTCCAGGCGGGCAAAACCGGGTGCCTCGATGGGGTAATCGATGGATAGGTCACCGTCGGTGGGGGCCTTGAAGATTGGATCGGCCTGCGTGGGGGTGATTAAGCGGACAACATCACCGGCAAGGAGGCCACTGGCGGTGATGTGCAGTTCATGGGAGTCTGCCCAGGGGACTGCATCGCCCATGATCGCTTTGCCTGCAGTGAGGGAGAGCTCTGGGCCATTCGGGGCGAAGGTGATGTAGCTGTGACCAGCGCGCAGCGCGGCAAGGATATCGCTGGGACCGGCGGAGAGGGTATAGACGCAGGTAGTGGGCCCGCCGAGGAAGATGAAGGGAGTATCGCGGTGGTAGTCGCTGCCACCACAGATAGGTATCTTCTTCCCTGCACAAAGCAATCGTTGCCAGTATTCAACCGCCTGCAGGTTGTATTCGCGCATCGGGCCGTTCCAGACCTCGAGACAATCAAAGGATAGTGCATTCCAATCGAGGTGAAAGCCGCAGTTCTGATCAAAAGGGTGGTCAATGATGATCAATGCCCCGCGCTTGCGTGCAGAGTTGAACAGGGCGATGGCTTCTTCAGGGGTGTGGGTGGCAAACACGCCATCGTAAGGCTGGCTGAGGCCGAGAAAGCTGGCATGACCCTGGTAATGAGTCCATTCGATGCCAGGGATCATGGTTACGCCGGGCCGGCGAGGCAGTGCATCCACCGATACCATCTGGTTATGATCGGTGATGGCGAGAAAATCTAATCCATTGCGTTGGGCTTTTATCGCCAACTCTTCCATGCTGTGGACACCATCCGAGGCGAGGGTGTGGGTGTGTAGGTCTCCTTTGAGCAGGCGGATCTCCTTGTGCTGCAAGCGCACTTCGAATTGGACTGAGACGCCCTCAGGAGCGACTTTATAAGCGCCAACCAGGATGTGCCACTCTCCGGGGAGGATGATGCAGGGGGTGTAACCCGGTGTGGCCTGAGTCTCGCTAAGGGTGACATCGGTCTTGTCGGAGCCTGAGGCTCCCACCTGCAAGCCATTGGGATCGATCAGGCCGAGATCGATGATGTTGGCCTCAGAACGGTTCGTGAAAGAGCCGCCAGGGATGGGCTGCTCCTCCATCAGCCGCCGCTCGTAGCGGTAGGATAATGACAAGGCTTCGATCCCGTCTGGCACGCTGAAGGGTATGGTGAAATAGCTGCCTTGCTGGGAAGGGTCGATGTGGCTTTCGATGATAAGAATATCTTGCATGGCTCACCTGGAAGGATTATTGCAGGGGTTGAAGAACCATAGACAAAAAGCGCTTGATTTGGATATCCCAGAATGGCCAAACGTGTCCGCCCTCATCCTCATGATAATCCACAGAGAGGCCAAGATTGCGGCAGGCGGCGTGGAACTGCACGTTGAGCGGGTAGAGCTCATCCTGGCGACCGCAAGCCATGAACAGTCGAGGCAGTGCGGTGGGATTCTTGGCCGCTTGCTGGAGCCAGGTGGCAGGGTCATGCTGGGTGCCTGGGAGTTTGCTCAGGTCACCGAAGAGGTGGACGAATTCTGCGTGCCTGGGATCATCGGGGATAGCATCCAGGATGCTGAGGGACAAGACGCCCGAGAAGGAAGCAGCGGCGAAGAAGCGCTCGGGGTGGAGAAATGCGGCCTTAAAGGCACCATAGCCACCCATAGAGAGCCCGGCAATAAGGGTGTTTTCGCGCAGAGAGAGGATGCCAAACAGATCTTCGAGATAACGCGGCAGCTCATCGATGATGTAGGTGAAATAATTGTGCCCGTTGGGTTGATCGGTGTAAAAACTACGCCCGACGGAGGGCATCACTACAACCAAGCCATAATCCCTGGCGATGATCTCGATGGTGGAATAGCGCTGCCAGGCGGAGGCATCATCGCTGAGCCCGTGCAGCAAATAGAGCACCTTGCGTTGGCGCAAGGGGATATTGTTCATCATGCCCGGCTCGGGTACGATGATGTTCAAGGGAAGATTGACTTTGATCGATTCGGGCAGGTGGTCCATACGGATGAGCGCCATGTTAATCCTCCATTCACTATAGTCATAAGTTGTTTTCAGAAGGTATTGGGGGGTTTTGAGCAGCAGGTGAGGGCGTTGGGAAATTGATGAAGAATGAGAAGCCGAAGGAGATAACCATTAGCACCGGGGGAAAGACCGTCAACAAGAAACGAGCAGCATTCTGTGGATCGGCGCCGGGATTTTGACCGCTCTCAAAGCCAAAGATGATGAAAACAAGGTAAAAGCCCAGGCTGGTGAAGAGACCGTTCAGGCGGTTCATGAAGCCGAGGGCATTCGAGATGATGCCTTCGCGGCGCAGGTTGTGTTTTTGTGTATCCTCATCCATCACTTTGGCGTGGATCAAATCCATTGTGGTGATGGCGCCAGCGAAGCCGAAGCCAACCAGGGCGCTTCCGATGATGGCTGTGGGCAGGGAGTGGGCAAAGTAGAGAGGGATGAAGGCGATGGCTAGAACGGCCAACGAGGCGCGCCAGACGGGGATGAGGGAAAATTTACGCACCAATCTCGCCCAGACCGCCACACAGCCAATCGCAATGAGAAGAACGGAGGCGAACAGGATGGTGGATTGACTATCGGGGATCTGCAAGGTGTATTTGACGAAGAAGGGCAGGGAGACCATCACCATGGACATGGCGGCGCTGTAGAATGCATTGGCAAAGCCAGCGATCCAGAATTTGCGATTCAGGAAGAGATCTCTGAGACTGTTCCAGAAACCGGGTTTTTCCTCTTCAACTTGCATCCCTACTTCTCTGGAGGTGAAGGTCATATAGAGTATCACCACGCCGCCTAAAATGCCATAGAGGATGGCAGTGAGGCTGTAGCCAATGGCGCTGGTGACCATTGGGGTGAGGGCGATGCTTATGATCATGGCAACCAATTGAAAGGCCTGGCGCAGTGCGTTGGTGGCGGCGCGGCTGGTATCGGTTCGAAAGAGCTCTGGAAAGAGGGCGCCATAGTTGGCATTGATGACCGAATCCAGGGTACCGGTGAGAATATAGAACAAGAGGGCGTAACCGAAAAGGGATCTTCCGGTCAGGAACTCAGGTGTGGAATAAAAAGCGACAAAACACAGCACGAGCAGCGGAGCGCCGATAACTAACCAGGGGCGGCGGCGCCCCCAGCGGGTGCGTGTGCGGTCTGAAAGGAAGCCGTAGATGGGATTGTCTAGTGCGTCAATGAAGGTGTAAATAAAAAGGATACTGGCAAGCTCGACGGTAGTCAGGCCGAGGCGGTCAACATAAAAGATCGCCGCGTAAGTTTTGAACATGTTGATGGGGATGGATGTGCCAAACATACCGATGGCGTAATTGAATGATTTTAGGCGTTCGGCTTTCATACAGGCTCCTTTTCTAATGATCGTCAACACTCAAGGCCGGTCTGTGGGAGAGCGCGGATGGGGAATCTCAACCTGGATAATGAGGCCGCCTTGTTCCTGGTTTTGGAGTTTGAGACGACCACCGAGAAGCGCTACACGCTCACTAACACCCAGCAGGCCATAGTGGCCTTTTGCGGAGAGAGTGGAGAGGTCGAAGAAGTCGGGTAGACCTTGTCCATTATCGGCGATCGAGAGCATCAGGGCGCGCGGAGTGCTGTGCTGCAAGCTGATACATACGTGGCTGGCGTGGGCGTGCTTCTGCACGTTACTAAGACCTTCCTGGACGATGCGAAAGACAGACAACTCGATGGCTTCGGGGAGGCGGCGCAGGTTTTCATCTAGCTCTAGTTGGATGGGAATGCCTGTGCGGCGGGTCCACTCGTTGGTGTAGGATTGGATCGCCGCGCCGAGGCCAAGGCTATCGATGGTTGGAGGGCGCAAAGAGCCGCATATATCGCGCAGCTCTTCGACCAGTGCGCGGATATTCTGGCGCACTTCGGTGAGGTCGCTTTTGAGAGCGAAAGAGATTTCCTCATTTGTTTCGATCTCTTCTAATTGATAATTTGTGCTCAGCAAATCCTGGATCACCTGGTCGTGAATCTCGCGGGCGAGGTGCTTGCGTTCCTGCTCCAGCTCCGTTAGTAAACGGCGCTGGGCATCTTGCAGGGCGAGGTTGGCGCTGTCGAGAACATTGATCTGTTCGGTTAACTGGTCAATCAGCTCGGTCCTGAGCGTTTCCTGAGCAACCATATCTTTTTCCAGCAAGGCGCGACTGCGCTGAATGCTCTCGGCTTGCTCACGGGCGCGGTAATAACTATCGAGTGCCCAGATGATCGGGGTGAGTTGCTGACGGTCGGTGGCGCCAACCATAGCAGAAAGGATTGCCTCGCGATCAGCCTCATCGGTTTGGAAATCAGCCACAGGCTGGCCTTTACGCAGAACGAGGATATGATCGGTGACAGCGAGCAGGTGATCAAGATTGTTGCTGCTGAAGAAGACGGCCACACCTTCTTCCTGCCAGGTCTGGATCAGCGTGAGCAGGGTTTGCTGGTTAAGGTAACCAAGTAAACGGGTGGGATCATCGATGATGACGAGGCGAGGTTTCGATGCCATCACACGGGCGATGGCAATCATCTGGCGTTGTTCGCTGGAGAGATTGGCAACCGACTCGTGCAGGGTTTTGAAGTGCATGTTGAGGTGCGAGAGGATGCGCATGGCTTCTTGCTCCATGCGGTGGCGGTTGGGCAGGCGCAGCCACTTACTCCACGATGGCCAACCGATCTCTTTGCCGAGGAAGATGTTGCTCGTAATATCCAGGTTTTCAGCCAGGTTGGGTGTCTGGTGGATGACTTCGATGCCGAGGGATTGAAGGGGATAGGGCCAGTGAAGGAGATGGCCATCGAAGTAGATTTCGCCGCTATCGGGCTCGTGGAAGCCTGCGAGGAGCATAGCCAGGGTAGATTTGCCGGAACCACTCTGGCCAGTTACGCCCATTACCTCGCCAGGATTAATCTGCAGGTTGACCCCTTTAACAACAGAGAGGGTGCCAAAAGATTTGCTGATGTTGATGGCTTTGAGCAGAGAGTCCATAGTGGCGAGTGGTGTTATTGTGGGTAGTCTGGTGAAGATTGTACCGCGAAGGCACGATGCGCGTGAAGATAATTTATTGAATGAGGGGCAGTTTGCTTCGTTGTGATGCGCCTCGCTCCGGCTGGGGGATTATGGAGCGGGAAGGGGCTGGCTGAAATCGTTGGTTTCCCAAGCGCGCAACATGGCTTCAACGTTGTTGGGGGTTACGATATCTATGCCGGAGTTGATGAAGGAGGGGTAGATCTGGTCCTTGACATGGTAATCGTAGATGATCTGTATGGTGTCGTAACCCCAGCCCCAATATTTCTGCCCCACGAGTGCAGAAAGGTAGCCATCGCTGAGAAGCTCCAGCTCGACAGGAAGCGTATCGAAGGCAACGGTCTTTAGGTCGCCATTAAAAGCGGCATCTTCCCAAAGCGGCATCGAGCCGCGGTCGGCGAAGAGAGGCCACATGCCAGCAAAGAACCATCCATCCAGATCAGGGTGAACCTGCATCGTTTCTTCGACGACTTGGATGCCGAGATTGATATCGTCGTTGCTGACGACAGTGGCAACCACTTCGATACCAGGATAGGAAATGAGAAAATCCTTGAATCCTCGTACACGTTCTTCTAGGTTATAAGCACCAGGCACACCGGTGAGTACGGCAACTTTGCCTTGTGCTCCCATGGCATCGATGAGTAGCTCTGCAGCGGCCTGACCGCCCTGGTAATTATCTACACCAAGGTAGGTGAAACGCTGGCTTTGCGGGGAGTCGGAGTCCCAGGTCATCACCGGAATGCCTGCGGCAACGGCTTTGTTGATGGGATCGATGCAGGCGATGGGATCGATGCAGGATATGGCAATCGCATCCACATTGCGAGCGATAACATCTTCAATGACACGGATCTGTTCCGCTGCGTTAGATGTGACGGAACCAGCATACATGATGCGGACGCGAATAGGTCCGCTGGCGGTTAGCTCGGTGGCTTTTTCTACGGCGCCCCGGTAGCCTAACTCGAAGACAGGATTATCGAGAGATTTAGGGATCCAGGCGATAGTGAGGATCTGCTGGTTGGCAGGGGAGCTGCTGGAGGAGTCTGTTTCTGCTGACCGGTCCATTAATTGCCAGCCAACGAGGGCAATGACAAGGATGATCGCGGAAGCCAGTGGCGCGGTAACCTTCCAGCGCTTTTTGGAAGGCCTGGTTGCCGGCAGCTCTGGGAATGATGTTTTTGCCTTTTGCCAGGGGAGGTTGCCTTTCTGCCGCCAGTAATCCACGAGAATGGCGAGGAGGATCATCCCCCCCATCACGGCTTCTTGCCAGTAGGTGTG
>JAFGBV010000024.1 GCA_016932955.1 Anaerolineales bacterium
AAATTAGCAAAATAATACCCATTGAACGGCATTCAATGTAAAATTGGTGCATGAATTCGATGAAGGAGAACTCATGAAAACCTACCACTCACTTGGCATGCAAGTTCCAACAATTCTCTTACCAAAAGCGGGCACCGATCTTACCAAATGGGCAGTCATTGCCTGCGACCAGTTTACCTCGCAGCCCGAGTACTGGCAAAAGGCAGCTCAGACTGTCGCTAATGCCCCCTCTACGCTCAACCTGATCTTCCCGGAAGTATATCTTGAAGAACATGGGGCGGAGGAACGCATTCAGCGCATCCAGGCTACGATGCAAGAATACTTGTCCGCCGGTTTGTTGGAAGCGCACGACGGGATGGTCTATGTCGAACGGCGCGTAGATGGCAAACTGCGCCGGGGATTGGTGCTGGCACTCGATTTGGAACAGTATGACTATAACAAAGGCTCACAATCCTTGATCCGCGCCACCGAGGGCACGATCATCGAACGCCTGCCGCCGCGTATGCGCATCCGTGAGGGCGCGCCGCTCGAGCTGCCCCACATCCTGGTCTTGATCGACGACCCGCGGTGCACTGTGATCAAGCCGGTAGGTGAGGCGAAGAGTCAACTGAAGAAGTTATATGATTTCGAGCTGATGGCTGGATCAGGTCACCTGGAAGGCTATCTGGTGGACGATGCCAGCAGCGAAGCCGGAGTGATCGGGGCATTGGCAAAATTAGCTGACCCCCAGACTTTTGCCAGCAGGTATGGGGTCGGAGCAGAGCAAAAAGTGCTGCTGTTCGCCATGGGAGACGGCAACCACTCCCTGGCAACTGCCAAGGCAATTTGGGAAAAGATCAAAAGCTCAGTTGGATCCAACCATCCGGCACGCTATGCATTGGTGGAGATCGAAAATGTGCACGATGAGGGACTAACATTCGAACCCATCCATCGCCTCCTGTTTGGGGTCAAGCAAGACTACCTGGCGGCGATGCAGGTACAATTTGGTGCGCAGAACGTCACCGTTGAGCATTGCAGCGATGCGGCAAGTATGGTTGCACAGGTTGATGCCGCCGCGGGTATGCCGCAGGTGATTGGCGTCGTCTTGCCCGAAGGTTTTGGGCTGGTCAAGATTGCCAAGCCCACCTCCAACCTGCCGGTGGGAACCCTCCAGGCATTCCTGGACGGATTCATTAAGAATGGTGGGGCTGAGAAGATCGACTATGTGCATGGCAAAGATGTGGTCTGTCATCTAGGCGCTCAGCCGGGCAACCTGGGCTTCTACCTGCCCGGGATGGATAAAAGCGAGCTGTTCAAAACGGTGATCCTGGACGGCGCGCTGCCACGCAAGACCTTCTCCATGGGCGAGGCGCACGAAAAGCGTTTTTACATGGAATGCCGTAAGATCGCATAGAAACGGCAGAGCAAAGACAAAAAATTGGCGGATAAACCGCCATTTTTTTGTCTCCTGAAACCTTGCCGATGTGTTTATCTTCGATTACAATATTAGATAATTATCTAATGTTAACAGGAATCGGATGGATATTTTCTTCAAAGACCCCAATGAAATTCCCCTCCCGCCGGAAGAAGTGCGCCTCAGCACACTGAAAGCCGAGCCTTGGCCAGACGGTCGGCGGGTCAGAATAACCCTGGAAGTTGACCCTTTTCAGAAGCGCCCCTGCGCTGACCTGATCATCACCAATGCCGCGGGTGAAGAAGTTGCCCGCGCAAACATCCTCGAGACCATCAGCCGTACGATGGAGATCAACATGCACTTGCGGGAAGCCGAACCAGGTGGAAATTATACCGTCCAGGCGGTGGTGTACTATCAGAAACTTCCCCCAGTCGGCGAGGAGTCAGAACCGCAAGCGATCGCCGATCCACTCGTCGTCGACCGCGGCCAGACCAGCTTTACAATATCCCCCAGCAGCTAAAGATCCGGCCCTCAATCCATGAAACAATTACTACGCCTGCGCATCTATGTGCGCCCCTATTGGCCTCAAATCCTGTTCTCTTTGCTCTTACTGCTCGCCCTGACCGGGCTCAGCCTGATCGTGCCCGGAATCATTCAACGCGTTCTGGACATTGGACTGGTGCGCCGCGATGTCAATTACCTGATCCAATCTGCCCTGCTGATCCTGGGCATAGGTGCGGTGCGGGCAGTACTGTCTTATTTTCAACGCTATATCAGTGAGTGGGTTGCGCAGCATATCGGCTATGACCTGCGTAACCGTCTCTACGACCATATCCAACATTTATCCTTCACCTATCACGACCACGCCCAATCCGGGCAGTTGATCAGCCGCTGCATCGAGGACGTGCGCGCCGTTGAGCGCTTTTCAGGCTCGATCGTGATCGAATTGATCCAGATCGTGTTGCTTTTAGCAGGCGTGACAACCCTGCTCTTCAGCACCTCACCGCGCCTGGCAGCCATCGCCCTGCTGCCGGTGATCCCGCTTATCCTGATGACCACCAGCTTTGGAAAGCGCATTGGCGGTTTCTTCTTCGATGTCGACTATGCGATAGGCGATCTGTCTTCTCGCTTGCAAGAGAATGTGAGCGGTGTCCAGGTAGTGCGCGCATTTGCTCGCGAGTCACATGAAATCCAACGCTTCAGCCAGGCGAACCGTGTGCTATTCAAAGCGCGGGTCAGAGTGCTGAACGAATGGTCAAAGATCATGCCTTCCACGCAATTTCTGGTGACGGCGGGCACATTGATTATTCTGTGGTTTGGCGGTCAGATGGTCTTGAATGGTGAGTTGACCATCGGGGAGTTGGTGGCTTTCAACAGCTATCTTCTTATGCTTTCTGCCCCAGCACAGCAGCTCACCTGGATGGTTAACGCGGCCGGCGAGGCGGTGGCTGGTGCGCAGCGCACTTTTGAAGTGCTCGATACAATACCCGAGATCCAATCGCCGCAGGGGGCAGTGCAGCTGCCAGCCCTGTCTGGCAAGGTTGAGTTCAGCCAGGTATCCTTCCAATACGCGGGTGAGAAAGCCGCTGCGTTGAGCGAGATCAGCCTGACCGTCCAGCCCAACCAGGTAGTTGCGCTGATCGGTCCGACCGGCTCGGGCAAGACCAGCCTGGTGAACCTGATTCCGCGCTTCTACGACGTCAGCCAGGGAGCCGTGCTGGTTGATGGGTACGACGTGCGCCAGGTCGATCTGGTCTCACTGCGCAAGCAGATTGGCATTGTCCTGCAAACTTCTCTACTTTTCTCTGCCAGTATTGCTGAAAATATTGCTTACGGGCGACCGGATGCCAGCCGAGAGGAGATCGTAGCCGCTGCAAAAGCCGCCCAGGCGGATGAATTCATCCAGGGTCTACCCGACGGGTACGATACAGTGGTTGGCGAGCGTGGCATAACACTCTCTGGCGGGCAGCGGCAGCGAGTGGCGATCGCTCGCGCTCTGCTAATGGATCCGCGCATTCTGATCCTGGACGACTCGACCTCCAGCGTAGACATGCAGACCGAGCGCCAGATCCAGCAGGCGCTATCTTACCTGATGGAAGGACGCACTACCTTCGTCATCGCCCACCGCCTGTCGACCGTGCGCCGGGCAGACTTGATCCTGGTAATGGATCGAGGGCAGGTCGTGGAACGCGGCAAGCACAGCGAGTTGATCCAGCAGCAGGGTCTGTACCGGGAAATCTATGAGCTGCAATTGCGCGATCAGGAGACATTCCGAGAGGATATGGAAGCACTGGGCATGGCAAATCAAGTCAAAATAGCTCCAAGTTTGAAATCGGGAGGCATTGAATAATCTCATGAGCGTCGCACCTGCTGCTCCCGAAGAACTCGCCCTGAAGGGCTATGACCCCCACATCACACGGCGGTTGATCGCTTATCTGCGCCCGTATGTTTGGCCTTTCTTATTCGCCATGCTGCTGATCGTGGT
>JAFGBV010000214.1 GCA_016932955.1 Anaerolineales bacterium
GCCAGCTCCTCCAGCGTCACATCGGTCAGAAAGTCGTTCTCGCTGCTGACCACAATGGCCAGAGCATCGGTGCCCACGCGGAACTCGATCGGCGTGCGACCAATCGCCGCACAGTTGGCCACCTCTTCATCCTTGATCCCGCGGCTGGCATTGGCAATATCGGTCTCACCTGTGGCGCAGAAGCGCTCGAAACCAGCACCTGAACCAACCGAGGCAATGGTGATCTGGCCACCAAAGCCCTCGTCATTGAAGCGCTCAGCCATGGCCTCTGCCAGCGGGTACACCGTCGAACTGCCAGCAATGGTAATTTCGCCGCTGACAGCAGCCGGATCTACCTCGGGCAGAACCACCATATCCACCGCTGGCGCTTCGGTCGGCTCAACAACAGGCTCTTCTGTTGGAGCCTGGGTGGGTTCCACGACCGGAGGCTCGGTGGGTTCGACAGCCGGGGCCTCAGTAGGCGTGGTGGATGCACAAGCACTCAGAATGAGTGTAGCGATGATCAGAACCGCAAACAAAACATTTGATTTGTGAAGCATTTCTATTCCTCCAGTAAATTTTTCCAGACTAATTACACCTCAAGCATACTATGTGACTTTTAACACGTCGCGAATGCTAAGTTAATAAATTGTAAAGGATTGGTTAACGAGTGGCGGCTGAAAGGGCGACAAGTATCGGCTGTTCTGTCAACTCCCAGGCTTGAATTACCTGCATAGCCGAGTAATTAGTCAAGTCAAGCTGCAACGGCGTGATCGAGACAAAACCTTCCGACAGTGCACCTACATCAGTGCCCCGTTCTGGAAAACCGGTCGGGGCGTCGCCGCCAATCCAGTAATAAGGGCGCCCGCGCGGGTCCACCCGCACATCCAGGCGGTCACGATAAACGCGCAGACCCTGGCGGGTAACCTGGAAGCCTTTGATCTGCTCTTCAGGCAATAACGGGATATTGACATTAAGCAGGATATTTGTTGGCAGTCTGTGCTTGATGCTCTGCTCAATCACGCGGCAGGCCAAACGGGCCGCCAGCTCGTAATCAGATACCTGTAGGCCATTGTCAATTGAGCCGAGCGATACTGCAATTCCCGGCACCCCCCAGATCACGGCCTCCATGGCGGCGGTGACGGTACCCGAATAGGTCACATCATGGCCCAGGTTAGGCATGGGATTGATGCCCGAAACGACCAGGTCGATCTTTTCTTCAAAGAAACCAAGCAATGCCAGGGCTACACAATCCGAGGGGGCGCCATCGCTGGCCCAGGCAATCGAGTTATCGGCTAACCTGACTTCCTTGACCCGCAGGGGACGGTCAATCGTTTTTACATGGCCACTGCCTGACCAGTTCCGGTCAGGCGCCAGGATGCTGACTTTGCCCAGCGGACGGATGGCCTGCACAAGAGCTAGCAGACCAGGCGCCAAAACACCATCGTCGTTGGTTACCAGAATGTTCATCGATTTTTCCCCTGGCGTCGAATCTTTTGGTGAGTGTCGATGGCAACGGTTGCCATAAAAGCCATGAGAAATATAATCACAATGACGCTATTCATCTCTGTTTTCTCCTAAATCACAGGATACCATGTTGGTTTTATGCCTGGTTTAAGAGCCTGTTATGATCCTGCAAAGGGATTGTTAAGGGCTGGTAAACAAAAATCCCCGGACAGTGAATTTAGCCAGGGGAAGATGAATCAATCAGCAATTGCGTCTCAGGCTAAGGGGATCGTGAAGAAGAAGGTGCTGCCCTGGCCAATGGCGCTCTCGGCCCAAATCTTCCCGCCATGGGCTTCCACCAAGTGGCGAGCAATTGCCAGCCCCAAGCCAGTCCCGCTGCTGGCGCGTGAGCGGTCTACTTTGTAGAAGCGCTCGAAGATGCGCGGCAGATCAGCCGGGGCAATGCCAATACCGCTATCGCACACACTGAAGAGGATCGCCTGACCCTGCCGGGTAGCGCTGACCTCTACCTGCCCTCCCTCGGGTGTGAATTTGATCGCATTGTGCAACAAGTTGACGATCACCTGCTGAACCCGCACCGCATCTGCAGATACCAGCGGCAGGTCGGCAGGACAGGAAATAGAGAGGGATAGATGTCCTCTTTCCGCCTGGAGGTAAAGACGCTCGTGAGCAGGAGAGACGATATCGATCGGGCGGGTGGGTTTTAGCACCAGAGGCACGCGCCCCGACTCGATACGCGATAGCTCCAAGAGTTCGGAAACCATCAGGCTGAGAGAATCAACCTCCATCTCGATCTGTCCCAAGAAGCGCTGGGCAGCAGGCGGGTCTTCCAGAGCGCCATCACGCAGGGTTTCGGTCAGCGCTTTGAGGGCAGCTAGAGGGGTGCGCAGCTCATGGGAAACGTTGCTGATAAAATCACGGCGGATCGTCTCGGTCTGGCGTTGACGGGTGAGATCTTGAAAGAGCAGCAGGATGCTGCCAGGCAAAAGAGGTCCCAATGGCGTAGCGATGCCTGCCAGGTACAAGTTATTACGCCCCAAATCGAAACTCTCTGTCTGGCTCTCTCCGGTGGCATTGCAGCGCTGCCACATCTCAAATGGCTGGTGGTGGCGGGTCACTTCGACCAGCGGGCGCCCCAACACATCTTCTGGGGCAACGGAAAACATCTTCTCTGCTGCGGCATTGGAAAGCTGAACGCGCCCATCCTGATCGACAATCAAAACACCATCCGTCATCTTTTGTAAGACCGCTGAGAGCTTGGCGCGCTCAGCCTGGAGCGCATTGATCTGATCATGCAGCTTGACGGACATGGTGTTAAACGCACGGGCAAGCTGGCCAACCTCATCGGGGGCAGCGGGAATAGGGGAGCTGTTTATTTCGCCAGCGGTCATCTGCTGCACAGCCTGGGTCAGGCGGCGCACCGGGCGGGTGGTGCTGCCGGCGATCAGGGCTGCCAGCAGAATGGTGAGGGCAATCACCAGCAAGGTTGCCGTCATCAGGATGCGCTGGATATGCGCCACATTGGCCTCTATATCCTCCAGCGGCATCGACACCCGCGCGACGCCAAGCACCTGCCCATCTAGGCGGACAGGCACAGCAGTGTACATCATCTGGTAGCCAACGGTATGGCTGAAGCGGGTGCTGCTCCCCTGGCCAGAGGCAAGCGCGGCAACAATCTCGGGCCGATCGCTGTGGTTATCCATCTCGGCGCGGTTTTCGTGGGATTCACCCAGCACCACACCATCAAGCCTGATAACGGTCACTCGCGCCCCAAGCAAGCTGGCCCAATGGCGAACAACGCTGTCCAGGTCAGAGTTCACAGCGCTATCTTGCAGCAGCGGAGCGATCATGTCGCTCACCATACGCGCCTCGACGGTCAGCTTGTTTTCCAGGTCATCCAAGTAGGTTTGGCGAACGAAATGAGAGATATACAGCCCCAGAACCAGTAAAGAGAAAAGGCTCAAAATTATGAAAGGAATGGTAATGCGCCAGCGGATGGAGTGAAACACAGACTATCCCTCAAATCGGTAGCCCGATCCGCGCACGGTGACAATACGCGCGGGATGGGCAGGATCAATTTCTATTTTTTCGCGCAGCCAGTGAACATGAACATCCACGGTGCGCGTTCCGCCGCTGAACTCCCAACCCCACACGCGGGCAAGGAGAAATTCGCGAGAAAGCGCCTGCCCGCGATGTTGTACCAGGAAGATGAGCAGTTCCAATTCCTGCGGCTTGAGCAAGAGGGGAACATCATCCAGCCGCGCTTCGAGGCGGGTTAGATCGATCGCCAGGTTGCCAAATTGTAGAATCTCTTTCGGAGGTGTATCTTGAGAGGATGCACTCACTTCAGCACGGATCAGGCGTTCACGGCGCAAATGCGCCTTGACGCGCGCCAGCAGCTCGCGCATACTGAACGGCTTGGTAATATAATCGTCAGCGCCGATCTCCAGCCCAATCACCCGGTCAATCTCGTCGTCGCGCGCGGTGAGCATCAGGATAGGGATGCTCATCTCCTGGCGCAAAATGCGGCATACCTCAATCCCATCCAGACCAGGCAGCATGAGGTCGAGCAGGATCAGGTCCGGGTGCAACCGCCGGGCAGCCTCTAGCGCCTCCAAGCCATCTGCGACTGCCTCAACAGTATATTCCTGGCGCGCCAGATTGTACGCCAGTGTTTCACGCAAGGCGGTCTCATCTTCAACAACCAAGATAGTGGGCATTTTCAAATTATAGCATGCAGAAATAAAGCAAGTAAGGTGGCCCGGCTCACGTTAACAAAACCATTACAAAGGCAAAGCAATATCTATCTATGCGCCAATCAGCCAGGACCTCAAGAGGCAACCGCCTGTTGATGATAGAATAGGTTCTGTCCACTATCAATCCCCTCGTCTGGAGAAGCGTTCACATGCTCAACAATATCCTACCCCGCACGAGCCCTGAAGCACAGGGCATTGCATCTTCGGTAATTACCGATTTCGTTGCCAGTGCTGAAACAACAATCGAGAATCTGCATAGTTTTATGCTTTTGCGCCACGGGGCTGTCGTCGCGGAAGCTTGGTGGCATCCCTATCGAGCAGAGGCACCTCATATGCTCTACTCACTGAGCAAGAGCTTCACTTCCACTGCGGTGGGTATGGCCGTGGCTGAAGGGCGGCTGAGCGTCAATGACCTGCTGCTCAAATTCTTCCCCGAAGACGCCCCCAAGAAGATCAGCAAGAACCTGGCGGCGATGAAGGTGCGCCACCTGCTATCGATGTCCACCGGGCATGACCAGGATACTACCGAACGCACCATGTACAGCCGCAACCCGTTTAAGACTTTCTTATCGCTGCCTGTGGAGCATGACCCCGGCACGCATTTTGTGTATAACAGCGGGGCAACTTATATGCTGGCTGCCATCGTGCAAAAGCTCAGCGGGCAAACGCTTATGGAATACCTCACACCGCGGTTATTTAAGCCGCTTGGCATCGAAAATGCCGCCTGGGAGAGCCATCCCAACGGAGTCAACTTCGGTGGGTGGGGGCTTAATATAAAAACCGAAGACATCGCGCGCTTTGGGCAGCTATACCTGCAAAAAGGGCAGTGGAACGGGCAGCAGCTTTTCCCAGCGGCATGGGTGGAGGAAGCCACTTCAAAGCAGGTTCAAAATGGACCAGACCCAAACCCCGATTGGGAGCAAGGGTATGGTTTCCAATTTTGGCGCTGCCAGCCGCGGGGTGTGTACCGCGGCGATGGCGCTTTCGGGCAGTTTTGCATCGTGATGCCCGAGCAAGACGCTGTGCTGGCAATCACTGCGGGTGTGCCGGATATGCAAAGTGTGCTGAGCCTGGTTTGGGACAAGTTACTGCCAGCAATGAGGCCTGCAGCTCAACCAGAAGATACTGCCGCCGCCAGTACACTATCAAAAGCCCTGAAGGGATTGGCGATCTCCCCACCGCACGGCACCGCCAGCTCAGCGTTGGGCGCGCAGCTCTCGGGCAAGACCTTCGCCTTCCAACCCAATGAGCTGAGATTGCACTCGCTCAGCTTCGATTTCGCAGCAAACAGGTTCACGTACCGTCTTCTCAGCGGTGGTCAGCGCCGCGGCAAGCATTCCCTGAAGTTCGGCAATGGGGGATGGGTTGAGGATGTGACCAGTTTGAGCATGCCCACACCCAGCAAGGTTGCTGCAAGCGGGGTATGGACGGCAGAGAATACTTTTGTGCTGTCTCTTTGCCATTACGAAACGCCTTACATCCACACGTTCACCTGCACATTTGCAGAAGATCAGGTTACATTCCATTTTAAAGCCAATGTCAGCTTTGGTCCACTAGAGCTGCCGGTGATGGCAGGTAAACTGGTTGAAAATCCCCGTTAGCCAAGGGCGGATGGATGAAAAATCGGCGCAGGAGGTTGGGATACGGCCTATTTGTCGGGCAGAAATCGTTGTATGTGATCTTACGACGGATATTGCTGCGTGAAAACCAGCATTGTCAGGTCGGAACATCAAATGTCGTGCAAATGTCGTCCATACGACGTTGTGATTCTGGGGTTGGTTTCTATAATGAGGACTATAATTTGAAAGGAGCAAAATATGAACCAACCCGATCTCGGCCTCAAAGTACTAGAACTGCGCCAGCAAAAAGGCCTAACGCAAGAACAACTGGCAGAACAATGCGAAGTCAGCGCGCGCACCATCCAGCGCATCGAGGGTGGCGAAGTAGACCCACGCGCCTACACCCTGCAATGCCTGAGCAAAGCCCTCGAATTCGACTTTGGCACAGAAGGCGCTGCCAATGAGAATATCTGGCTCGCCATCTTGCACCTCAGCAGCATGCTCTGCATCGTTATCATCCCTTTGCTGTTGTGGTCATGGAAGAAAAACCAATCCTACAAGATCAATCAACAGGGCCGCCAGGTGCTCAACTTCCAGATCACTATGACGCTCAGCCTCTTCGCTGCGCTGTTCCTGCTCATGGTCTTCCCCGTCGTGCTGGCAGTTATTGAAGAATCAACCGGCATGAGCGTCATCGAGGGGAATCCTGTCATCATGGCGCTGCTCATCTGCCTCCCTGCGCCGCTCTTCCTCATCGGTATCTTCTGCGCCTACCAGGGTGTGGTCAATGCCATGCGGGCGCTATCAGATAAACCAATTCGCTATGCACTGAGTATTCCTTTTGTAAAGTAAATGATCTGGGCAGCCGAGGTCACGAATGGTTTCGGCTGCCCGCAAACGGTCAAAATAAACGAGGCCTGGATGGCAACAATCAAGAAGACTTCCATACACCTTATCCGGCTGGCATTGGTATTTATTGCGATGTCCATTGCCTATATCATCAGTACGATATCTTTTACGCAGGCAGAGACCAATATGACGCCAGAAGAAGCAAGTTGGGCGGGATTGGCGCTATTCCTTGTCTCTGCGATCAATGCGCTGGTTTTAGCTTATCCCATTCTGCTCTCACACTGGTATGGGATAAGGCTGGTTAGTGCAGTGATCATCGTGCAGTTTGGCGTAGAGACCTTCATGACACAGATTGAGACGCTCTTTTTCAACAGCGCCATTCAGATGAGCGCGACCGAGTTGGTTGGTCTCGTCACATCGGGTTTGATACGAGCTGTGATCTTTGCACCATTAGCAGTATTATTGCTTGGCAGGATGAAAAAAGAGAGACTTCCAGAAGAAAAGATCATCGGCTTCAAACATCCCAAATGGTGGATCATTTTTGCTTCCCTGGCTGTTTTGTATGTGGTGATTTACTTCATGTTCGGGTATTTTGTTGCCTGGCAATGGGAAGAGACGCGATTATTTTATTCGGGAACAAGCGATATTAAACCATTTGTCACCCATTTTGCGGATTTGTTCCGTACAAACCCCGGGATCCTGCCATTCCAATTACTTCGCGGCGTGTTATGGACAGCGCTGGCCACGCTGATTGCAGAAATGATGAAGGCAGAACGATGGAAAGTTGCCCTGGCAGTCGCTTTGATCTTCGCCGGGCTGTTATCTTCCGGCATTGGCTTATTCCCCAATCCCTATATGCCTCCCGCTGTGCGCCAGTCCCACTTCTTCGAAATATTGCTCTCCATGTTGGCATTTGGCAGTATTGCAGGCTGGGTAATCTATGGCCGAGAGAAGCGCAATACCATATAAGCTCTTACAATCCTGCAAATGACATGATTTCACCACACTTAGGAGGAGCTATGTCCAACCGGCGGAGGCTTGCGCGTGAACGGCTAGAAATTTACCTGGTGCATCTGATCCTGGCGTATCGCTATATCATCATGACCGGTGGGCTGCTCCTGCTGCTGTGTGCGATCGCGGTCACATTCACAGAGGCGCTTGCAGGCGCGATCATCCTGCTGCCTGCCACATACCTGCTCCTGCTCAGCAATTCCTACAATCTCGCTCTCTACACCGCCAGAGTGGGAGCCTGGATCGGGACGCTGGGAAGGTATGACGATTGATATCCGTTGCCCACAACAACCTCAAATCCCCTTATAATAAAGGTGATGGCTCGGGCAGATCATTAGGGTACGCGTTTTTTGTGCGAGGAGGATTGCCATGAAAAATAGTTATCATCAAAGGTTATGCTTATACGTTCCATTACTTATCATGCTAACCGGCATCGTGTTGATCGTCATGCCGGCATCCGCGGACACCCTGCAGCCCAGTGACAACTATTTTGTCTATTTGCCGCTGGTCATCCGAGAAGGTGATGAGGTCGACATCAGCAATATGGTTCTGATCCCAGAAGGCGAGTTCGAGATGGGCTGCGAGTCGGGGTGCTCTGATAATGATGAGATGCCACTCCACACAGTGTTCCTGGATGCGTATTATATTGACATCTACGAGGTCACCAATGCCAAGTACGCCGAATGTGTGGATGCCGGGGCCTGCGAAGAGCCCAATGGCGACAATTCCTACACCCGTGGCCATTATTTTGGCAATCCGACTTATGACGACTACCCGGTGATCCTGGTCAGCTGGTATCAGGCTAACGACTACTGCGCCTGGCGGGGCGGGCGCCTGCCGACCGAAGCGGAATGGGAGAAAGCGGCGCGCGGCACCCATTACCGCCTATATCCCTGGGGCGACGACTACCCAACCTGTGATTTCGCCAATGGCAACAATAATGCTTGCGGCATCAACGACACCGATGAGGTGGGCAGCTACCCGAAGGGGGCCAGCCCCTACGATGTGATGGACTTGGCGGGCAATGTCTGGGAATGGGTGAACGACTGGTACGACGAAGATTACTACCAGAATTCGCCGGACAGTAATCCAACAGGGCCGGAAAACGGTACATACCGCATCATGCGGGGTGGCTCGTGGGGCAGCATCAATGGCTTGATGACCTCCTATCGCAATGGAACCAACTTACCGACAAAAACGAGTGTTACGGCCGGTTTCCGCTGCGTGGTTGAGCCATGAGGCAAGACCGGCCGTTTGCCACAAAGCAAACGGCCGGTCTATTATAGACAAAGTGACCCATGCAGGACTCGAACCTGCAACCAACTGATTAAGAGTCAGGTGATTTAATGTCAGTTAGTTTAATCGGTTAGCCTGCACAAAAATGGGGCGTATTTCTTGTGAGCACTTCTAAAATCCTTGTCAAGCAGCTTTCCATAGTGCCGTTGGGTGACTTGGGTGTTTGAGTGTTCAAGCAGTTGGGATAGCTTGCCAATATCCCCCGTTCGCAAGAAGTTGTGCGCAAAAGCGTGACGCCGGTTATGGGGATTCCATTATGCCTGTGAAAACCTGTCGTCATCACCCCGGTTTGTAATCCTGCGCTTGTGGCAGGAGCAGATTGAAAGGCTGCCTGGCTGGCAGGTGCATCGCCCAAAGGCTACCGGGCTATCACCGTGGATATTGCCGCCTTCTGACATCCGGCGCTGCAGAATTGCCCGAGCAAGCACTATCATCCGGCCGCTAATCGGGTGTTACCAGCGGTGATCTTCGTGTGATCGGGAAAGTTTGTCAAATCGGCGGTCAACGCCTGGTCTGTTCGCTGGCTTTCGAGCGGGTGCATCCAAAGAATCCCTGCGAGAGCCGGTTGTGGCAGGGTTTGTTGCGCTGGGCATACCGCCATTTGGCTGCCAACGATTATATAGGGGATATTACTCCATCCAGACGCCTGATATAGGTTAGCCAAAAACATTATCAATCTGGAGACAAGTACGCCATCGCCAAACTGGCCTCATCATCCATTGCCAGATCCAGGTGGCATCCGGGCCGGTAATCGGACACGGTAATTAACCGTATTGCCTGGCAGGTGGCCTCAGTACACTTGATCCAATTGGTTATGCTGTTGGGCGAGTCATAGAAGAAGTCTCGGCGGAAGCTCACGCCTGACTCATCCAGGTTCACCGCCAGGGGGAATATCTGTGCTTCCATCAAATCCTGGAAGAAGTGCGTCCCAAGTGAAGGCTCTGGGGCAACGCCCACCCCTTTGCCGGATATTTCTACCAGCGCACCGGTATGGCAAATATCCGAATAACATACGTATACACCCAGGTCGGTGTTCAGCGAACCCCAACGACCAGGGCCAACGCAGATGAATGA
>JAFGBV010000215.1 GCA_016932955.1 Anaerolineales bacterium
AAGCCCCAGTGGAAGTACTTCGTCATCGTACTGCTGGGCCTGATCGAATGCGAAGAGCGGAAAACGATGACCGGATTGCTGCGAGTGGTGGCTGAGCAGATCAGCCTTTCTGGATTATCTCGGTTTCTCAATAAATGGCCCTGGTCTGCAGAAAAAGTAGCTGCCATCTGGCAGTTACACTTCCGCCAGCGGATGGAACCCTTGATCCAGGCAGAGCACGATCGCCTCAAGGCAGAATTGCCCAAGCAAGTCGGACGCCCCAGGCAGACCGTAGTGACAGGTTACCTGATCTTCGACGATGCGGTGCATGAGAAGCCGAAAGGGCGAAAAATGGGCGGTTTGGGAGGGCATTATTCCAACACGGAGCAGAAAGTGGTCAGTGGTCACTGCTTATTCACGGGTCTGTATTCGCTCTTGGGCCAACGTAGTCCGCTGAAAGCCAGGATGTACTGCCAGGAGGCCGTTTGCCGGAAGGAGAACATTCCTTTCCAGAGCAAAATTGCGATGGCGGTTGAGGAGATCAGGCAATTTGAACCCGTTGCGGGTACCCAGACGCACGTTCTGATCGATAGCTGGTACCACTGCAAGCAAGTTCGCCGGGCAGCTCACCAACGGGGCTGGGATGTCAGTGGTGGTCTCAAGAGCAATCGAGTGATGCGCCTGAAGCAGTCCGATGGCAGCCGAGAATGGGTGAAACTCTCTGCGTATGCGGCTGGACTGACCAGAGAAGCATGGGGTGAAGTCACCTGGCCTTCCGCCGAAGGTGGGCAAAAAGTCTATGCCCATCTGGTCTCAACCTGGATCCGCAAGCTCGGGCCGACTTTACTGCTGATCACCTGTCATGACCTAGATGCTCCACTCAAGAGTGTGCGCTATTGGGGCAGCACGATCATGGAGCTGGATGCTCAAGGGATGGTCGACATCCTGGCCGTCCGTTGGGAAGTGGAAACCTTCTTCGAGTACGAGAAAGATTTGCTCGGAAGCGACCACTACCAGGTGATGACCCGCCAAGGCGTGCTGCGCTTCTGGACCCTGACGGCCTGTTTGCAGTGTTTTTTAGAAGAACTGCGCTCACAGGAACTAGGGTCAGCCCTTACTTGCGGTGATGTTCGGCGTCAGCTCCAGCAAGAACACCGCAGAAATCTTCTTGTTTGGCTGGAAGCACGCTTCATCGAAGGTCAGTCTATCGAGTTGATTTGCAGCCAATTGGCTCTATGAAGTTCGTAAAGTGCAAGGTTAGTATTTATAAAAACCATATGATGAGTTAGGCTATATTGATATTCCGGATATGCTTAAGCTGGCATGCCGGGTGACCGTGGGGATACTTTTGGGTGATTCCTTGTTTCATCCTCTAGTCACACATCTTTCATGCCGCGCAATCAATGGATTAGGATTTAGAATCCGCATGATCAGTGATTTTCCCTAATGGAAATTGAGGCTGAGTGCTTCTCTCATCAGCGAGAGAAAAACATCTGCGCATTCAGAAGACTTCTTTATAATTTTAGTTTCCGCTAAAAGCGGAAGAGAAAATTACCGGAGTTGACCTCCGGGGAACACGAACCTTACCAATTGAGCCCATTTATCGCTTCACAACGCCAAAAGCGGCGAGGAAGCAGTCGATTTTCGCCTTGGGGCCAGGTTTCCCTTGGGCAAATGCCCCGTGGCCGAAGCCTTTTTGCGAAGTTGCCCTGGCAATGGGTAAGATTGCGGAAATGGCTTACCCATCAGCATGCGGCGGAAGCGACCGGGGGTGCGCTTAGGGTTGCGATCCCAGAAACCGGTGGGGGCCAGAGGCGCTGTGGCCGCCAGATAGCTGAGGATCGAACCGGCCAGCAGGGCCAGCTCGGGCAGGCGCTGGATGCTTTCATCAGCGTGCACGAACTGGCGGTGAGCGCCGACCATCTGCTTGGCAGCGAGCGGGATCTGCTCAACCGGCCAACGATCCCGGTAGATGGCCCGCACGGTAGCTGGCTTGAGGTTGAGCGGCGTCGCCAGCAGCCAGGGTGCTTTGTACTCTGGGTCGTAGATGGCGTACACCCGAAAGGTCTTGGCCTGGGGGCCAGGAATGACACCAGGCAGGATCAGACCGTCCCATATCTCGGCGCGCAGCTCGACGCCATCCTCGACCCAGCTTGCGGTCCAATCCGGAGCGCTGGCAGCGATGGCTTTGCCCTTGTAGCTGCGCTCCAGCGGGCGCACCTTCTCGCCATAGACCGGTCGGCGACCCTTGCCGCCATACGGCAGTGATTGGTTGCGATGCGCCGTGAAGTTGGTTGCCAGGCGCAGCACGTAGCGCTCTAGTCCGACAGCTTGCACATCCGCCAGCTTGACCCCGGCATCCGTCACTGCCAGATCGTCATCCGCCAGGTGACGATGTGCCCAGCGCAGCAGATCCCGCCACAAGCGGTTCTCACGGGGATCCTTCGGATGCACCCGCTCGAAAGCCAACGGGCAGGCCAGGCGCTGCCCACCGATCTCGCCCACTGCGCCAATGACACCGAAGATCACAGCTGGCAACGCCCGGTTGGCTGCCGGATGGTAGTGCTTGCTGGGACAGTTCTGCAGCGCCGGGCGCCAGAAGGCGGTCACGTCCACCGTAATTGCCCGGTAGCCCTCGTGGCGGTGTACCTGCCAGCCTGGCAGCCCTTCGATCTGCCCTTGCCACAGGCGCAGGACCACTGCCGTCTGCCAGACACCCCGCCGAAAAGCCGCCCAGGCTCGCCGTGTGCCCTGCTCGGACAGGCCGATCGACTGCAGCGCCGGAAAGATCGCCCCACGCTGTGGCAGCAAGCCGCCGCTGACCAGCATCCACAGAAATTGTGTTAGTATGTAAGCGGTACCTGGGGACGCCTGGGTATTGCGGCAGGGTACATGTTGGGGCATACTTCTCGTGTTTAGCAGGATGGGAGGAGTTGCCCGGGGACGCTCCTATGGGCCAGCCGTCCTCTTTTATGGGAGGACCTCATACAGTCCCAACCCGCAAATGTGTTTGGCTGCCCGTTCGAATTCACTAAACTGGGAAGCTCGAGTTTATGCTCAGAGCCAACCCGAATCTGTGTGTGGAGGAAGTGACCCAAAAACCCATGTGCCCGGCCTTTTCCGGCGAGGATCACCGGTGTCTACCCGAAAGGATACCATAAAGTGGAGCCAAGTCAATCTGTTCCGAAACGTTTTATCGGTCTGGATATCCATAAGCATTACTTGGTGGCTTATGGGGTGGATGCCGATCTGAACCAGGTGTTAGGTCCCCGCCGAGTCAGTTACGCTGAACTCGAGCGGTGGATCGGCTCTTCCCTGACGAAGGAAGATGCCCTGGTGATCGAAATGACCACCAATGCCTGGAAAATGCGCGACCTACTGTCGCCGTATGTCCACTCAGTGACGGTAGTCCATCCCCCCCATGTGGCCCTAATCACCCGTTCACAAGTGATGAACGACCGCATGGCGGCCCGCATCCTGGCCACGCTGTTGGCCAAAGGGCTGTTGGTGGGCATTTGGGTGCCACCTGAAGAAGTGCGTGACTGCCGGGCTCTGATCGCCCAGCGTAGCAAGATCATCCGACTTTCCACTCAGGCTAAAAACCGCTTACATGCCGTCTTGCACAGCAAACAGATCTTTCCCCCTGGCAACGGCGACCTGTTTGCTACGGCACAGCGCAGCTGGTGGTTAGACCTGCCGGTCAACCTGGCCGAGCGGGCCTGGATCCAGTGCGATCTGGAAACCCTCGAGTTCGCCCAGAAGCAGTTAGCGTTGTTCGAAGCGGCCATGACCCAGCTGGGGGCGCAAGAAGAACGCCTGCCGAGGCTGTTGCAGCTCCCCGGCGTCAATCAGGTGACCGCCTTGACCATCCTCTCCGCCATCGGCGATATCCAGCGCTTCCCCAATGCCAAACACCTGGTTGGCTATGCCGGTCTGGGTGCCCGCGTGCATGACTCTGGGATGACAAACCGCTCTGGCAAGATCACCAAAGCTGGTCGCCGGGATCTGCGCACCGCCATGGTCGAAGCGGCTCAGAGTGCCGCCAACACCCACCCCCATTGGAAGGCGGAGCTGGCCCGTCTGGAACCTCGTCTGGGACGGAACAAAGCCATCGTGACCATTGCCCGCAAGCTACTGGTCGCCGTCTGGCACATCCTGGAAGAAGGCGAGGTCGATCGGTATGCTGAGCCCGAGCAGGTCGCCCGCAAGCTTTTTCAGCACGCCTACCGGCTGGGCAAGGCGAACCGCCCCACTGGTCAATCCACGGCAGCTTATGTGCGTTCCCAGCTCGATCGCCTGGGCATCGGTTATGCGATGCGCTCGGTCCGCTGGGGAAAAAAGAAAACGCTTCCTCTACCCCCTTCCAGCCCGGACGGTGTCAGCACTTGAGTTTCAGCTCTGCTGAACCAGCTTGCGCTGTGGCTGGTAGCGTGTGCCGCTAACATCCTGAGCTTTTTTACCTTACCCTCTCCTGAGGTCTTATTCGATGTGCTTTGCTCTCGGTTTCCCTTCCCTGTTCTGCTCATCCCTCCGACAAACCGCCTCTTGTGGGCCATTCTCTGCCCTTCGGCCACCCTGTCAAGGGTGCTTCGCTGCCCTTGACAGGGACCCGGCCTCCGGGCAGGGTCTCCGCAATATAAGGCGGTTTGTCTGGATCCGTTTGCCCTCTCAGACTCATTCCTTCGTTATACGATAACCATTTCAGCTCAGTAGACAAATTGGAGGATACCCTTGACTTTCCACTACATCTGTAAAAGTGCAAGATTGGTCCCGACTGGCAAATCTCGGGTCAACGCAACCAGAACATTCATGGTATGATCGATGGCGGTAATGGGCTCACCTCATGGTTTCTTTTGTTTGCGCAAAAACAAGCTTACAGATGTATAGGGAAGTCAAGGGGGAACTGACAGATTTACCTGGAGAGGGGGTAAAGGCAAGCAGTTTGAACCGTCTTCCTGGCG
>JAFGBV010000216.1 GCA_016932955.1 Anaerolineales bacterium
CCCAGCAGGCGTGCCTGGCGAAGTTCACACACTTCGATAGCCTGGTCAACCAGCTCAAACACTTTGGCTGTGGTCAGCTCTTGTCCTTCTGCCGGGTCAGCGTTCTGATGTGAACGCCAGATGACCTCTCCGCCGAAGTTTGCCAGGATGACCGTGACGAAATCTACGCCATACTCGACCCCGATGATGCAGCCAGTCCAGGGATTGAGCTCCAACAGGGTTGCAGGACGTCCGGTGCCGGAGGTCTCTAAGCCAGTCTGGCGTACCAGACCCCGCTCGACCAATTCATCGATCAGGCTCGAGACAGTGGATTTGTTCAAGCCGGTCACACCGGCCAGTTGGGCACGCGAGATAGGGGCGTTACTGTGGATGTACCGCAGAACGGAGGAGAGATTGATCTCTCTGAGGAGTGTCTGGTCACCGGTGCTGAAAAGCTGCATAAGGTTGCGGGGTTAGTATGTTGTGGCAACAAACTAAGCTTATTAAAGCAGAATTAAGCGGCTTTGTCAAGCATGATTCCGTTCATTCGGCCCGAGATTGTTGAATTGAAAAACTAAATGGCGTGGAGAACTTCCCTGGCTGTGTGTAACTTTTTGCAGTGGTGTGCATCTATAGATTATGCAGCCCAAGCCACCTGAATCCCACTTGCCCGCTGCTTTGCAGACTTTTGAGACATTATTGGATGGCCTCGAAATCGTACCCGAGGCGCTAAAATCGGGGATGCTTTGCCCTGCCTGCGGGAAAGGCATTTTGGATTATGATGGCTTATTGAACCTGGCCTGTCCAATCTGCGGCTTCAATTCCAGTGGCGGTGCCGGCTGTACCTGATAAAATATATATCACCTCGTTGAGGCGAAGGAATGAGTGTACATGGAAAAGAAATTGTTGAACGACCAGGTTATTAAGCAGGTCAAAGAAGTGTTTGACGGCCAGTTGAACCAGCCGGTTGAGGTCTTGTTTTTTGGACAGCAGCATGATTGTGATTACTGCGCAGATACCCACCAACTGGTTGAGGAAGTGACCGCCATATCGCCTAAGCTCAGCCTGCAGACCTATGACCTTGAGCAGCACGCAGAGATTGCCAGCCAATATGGTGTGGATAAGGCGCCTTCGGTGGTGCTGGCAGCCCGGGATGGTAACGGATTGACCGACTATGGTGTGCGCTTTGCTGGCATCCCTTCCGGGCATGAGTTCAGCTCGCTGATCCAGAGCATGATCCTGGTCTCTGGCCGCGATTCTGGTCTTAATGACCAAACGCGCCAGGCGCTGAAGAAACTGACCCAGCCGGTCACGTTGCAAGTTTACGTTACCCCCACCTGACCCTATTGCCCGCGAGCCGTGGTGCTCGCCCATCAGATGGCGATTGAATCTCCCCTGGTGCAGGCAGAGATGGTCGAAGCGATGGAATTTCCCGACCTGGCGAACCGCCATAACGTCAGCGGCGTGCCGCAGACGACGGTTAACGATGGGGCAGCCCATGTGGTCGGTGCGGTGCCGGAAGACTACTTGATCTCCGAAATTCAGAACGCTTTGAAGGCTGCATGAAAAACAAAAAATTACGCCGCTCACGCCGTAAGTCATCCCCACCGTATGCCGCCATCTTCGTCGGTGCGGGATTGGTGATCCTGGGGGTGGTGGCTGTGCTGCTGCTGGGCCGTCCTGAGCAGGCTGCCAGCTCGCCAGCCAGCTCCTCCCCTCCTTCATCGAATGAAATGTCGGTCGTGCCGGCTTCGGTCAATTTCCCCGCACCAGAGCTTGCTTTGTCTGACTTGAGCGGCACGCAGGAGTCTTTGGCTGACTATGAAGGGAAGGTAGTGCTGGTCAATAACTGGGCTACCTGGTGCCCGCCCTGCAAGGCTGAAATGCCTACGCTTCTTGCTTATTATGAGGAACACAAAGATCAGGGCTTTTCATTGATTGCCATCGAGGCCGGCGAACCAGCCGAGGAAGTAGCGGAGTTTGTGGATGCTTATGGACTGACTTTTCCAGTCTGGCTCGACCCACAGAATAAAGCGCTGATCGCCTTTCAGAATCAGGGTTTACCCAATTCTTACGTGATCGACCGGGAAGGCACGGTGCGCCTGGCCTGGACCGGGGCGATCAGCAAGTCGATGTTGGAAAAGTACGTGACACCTTTGTTGGAGGATTGAGAAAAATGGATGCAAAAGTGACCTGGCAAGGCAGGATGACCTTCACCGGCAGCGCTGACTCGGGCTTTCCGGTGCAGTTGGGCACCGACCCGGCAGTGGGCGGGGATAACGACGGTACGCGCCCGATGGAATTGATCGCCATGGGGCTGGCGGGCTGCACGGCAATGGACGTCATCTCCATCTTGCAGAAGAAGCGCCAGGAGTTGACCAGCTTCGAAGTGCGTGTGCATGCCCAGCGGGCTGATGAGCACCCCAAGGTGTTTACCCACATCACCATCGAATATCTGATCGAAGGGCGCAATGTAGACCCGGCAGCCGTGGAGCGCGCCATGGAGCTTTCGGAGACCAAATACTGTCCGGCGCAAGCCATGTTGGGCAAGGTCGTGCCGATAGAGTTGAAATATAAAATTACTGAAGTAGGGGAATAGAATTGACAGCGGATGGGTTGACCATCCGCTATTTTTTTATTTACTCATTATTTATGGAAACAGCTTGCTAAATGCGTTTTTACATGCTATAATCTCTGCGAAGTCCCCCCCTTGGTTTCCAATCCGCCGTTAATCGACATCAGCAGTTTGCTGATGTTCTAGTTGGGAAGATATATTATTGGCGGAATAACTTAACTTGATTCCCCTGATAGAACTACACTCTTGCCTTGGACAATAAAAAATATGAAAGTTATTGAATTAGAATCTGCTGCCCTGGAAAAACTGCGACAACAAGCCAGGGATCTTAACGTCCCGAATGCAAATCGTCTCAAGCGTGAAGACCTGGTGCTGCGCATCCAGCAAGCCGAAGCCGAGCGCGAAGGGCTGGAATTGCGCGGCGGCATCCTGGAGATCATGAACGACGGTATTGGATTCCTGCGCTCGGGTCACTACCTGCCCGGACAATTCGATATTTACGTCTCCAATCGCAGATCCGCCGCTATAGCCTGCGTAATGGCGACCTGATCATCGGTCATGTGCGCCCCCCGCGCGAATCGGAAAAACACTA